>JAEXTE010000312.1 GCA_023453655.1 Pseudomonadota bacterium | reverse complement strand
GCCGCGGATTTCCAGAGAGCGTCGCGCGGCGGCGGCGAGCCCGGGCGTGTCGCGCACGTTGATCTGGCTGGACGGATGCAGCGCGTACAGGTGCGAGACATGGCGATGGTCGATCTCGGGCGCATCCATGTCCCAGTCCTCCTGCCATTCCTGCAGCTGGCCGGCACGCCCGATCCGGTGCGGCGGAAGCCGCTCGCGCAGCATGGACAGCTGCGCGGCGAAGTCGTGGTCCACGTCGAGCAGGGCCGCAGCCTCGATGCACTGGCCGAACAGGTCCCGCAGCAGCTGCGCGTCCATCGACGGCCCCGCGCACAGCGCCGCGCCGTGCGGATGCCGGTTCTCCGGCGAGATCGAGGGTGCGGTCACCAGCGCGCCGGTATTCGGATCCTCGACCAGGGTGGCGGCGAAGAACTCGGCCGCGCCCCTGAACAGCGGCCAGATGCGGCGCAGCGTCTGCGGATCGCGTCCGTAGTCCCAGCGGTCCCACAGATGCTGCAGCAGCCAGGGGCCGCCAAGCGGCCACAGGCCCCACTGGGCGCCGTCGATCGGCGCGGTCGCGCGCCACAGGTCGGTGTTGTGGTGCACCACCCAGCCTGGTGCGCCGTACATCGTGCGCGCCGTGTGGGCGCCGCGCTCGGCCAGCTCGGCCACCATGCGCTCCAGCGGCTCGACGCATTCGGGCAGCGCATTGGGCTCCGCCGGCCAGTAGTTCATCTGGGTGTTGATGTTGAGCGTGTACTTGCTCTCCCAGGGCGGCTGCATCAGGTCGTTCCAGATGCCCTGCAGGTTGGCCGGCTGAGTCCCGGGACGCGAGCTGGCGATCAGCAGGTAGCGGCAGAACTGGTGGTAGAGCGCGGCGAGCTGCGGATCGCCGCCCTGCGCGAAGCGCGCGACGCGTGCGTCGGTGGGCAGCGCGGCGATCTCCGCGGGCGTGGCGCCAAGATCGATCGAGACGCGCCGGAACAGCGTGCGATGTGCGTCCAGGTGCGCCTTGAGCAGCGCCTGCCAGGAGCGGGCCGCGGCCGCGTCGAGCTGCGTGCGGGTGATCGCCAGCGGGTCCGCGGATACGTCATCGTAGCGGCGGAACGCGGTCGCCGCCGTGAGCAGCAGCACGACCTCGTCGGCATCGCGCACCTCGAGGCGGTCGCCGACGCGGCGCAGGGTGCCGCCGGCCGGCACGACCCGCAGGCGCGCGGCGAAGGGCAGCGTGCCGGGGATGCCGAAAGCCGCGGCGTTGCGCCCGCGCAGCAGCAGTCCCGCCTCGCCGTCCGGTTCCACTGCGATATCGGGCTGGTCGCTGGCCAGGCCGATACGCAGCGAGATGCGGCCGGGCTTGTCGCCCGACAGGCGCACGGCGACGCACTGGTCGGCCGGCGAGACGAAGACCTCGCGGCGGTGCTGCAGTCCACGCGCTTCGAAGCTCGACGTCGCGACCGCGGTGTCGAGGTCGAGTTCGCGGCGGTAGCCGTTGGTCTCGGCGATCTCGAAGAAGTCGAGCACGAGATCGCCCAGCGGCTGGTACGGCATCTGCTTGAGCGGCCGGGCCATCATCTTCGCGTTGGCCAGCGCCTCGGCCTCGGCGTAGCGGCCGGCGAACAGCAGGCGTCGCACGTCCGGCAGTGCGGACCGCGCCTCCGGCGGCGTCGGATCGTAGGGACCGCCGGCGTAGAGCGTGTCCTCGTTGAGCTGGATGCGCTCGTGCTTGCCGCCGCCCCAGACCATCGCGCCGAGGCGGCCGTTGCCGAGCGGCAGCGCCTCGACCCATTGTGTCGCCGGGCGCGGATACCAGAGCCGCAGGTCGGCCCATGCGTCGGCTGCCATGCCGTCACCGGTGGTTGCCGCACCAGCCGCCTCACGCTCCGCTCGCGCCGATGCGCTGTCCGCGCCAGAGGAGCCGGGAGCAAGGCCGATGCCGCCGGCCATCGCGGCGAGGGCAGCGGCCTTGAGCGCGTCGCGGCGGCGCGGGTCGAAGCTCATGGCGTGGAGCTTCGGAATGCAGCATTGGATCTTTCAGGATGGCGGCTTCGGCGTCCCCCACCCTTGCCCTCCCCCGCGAGCGGGGGAGAGCAAAGCACGCGTGCGGGGGAGATCGGCACGGAGTCGGTCCCTGCGGCGCATACGCCCGCTGCCAGGGACCGCCGGCTCCCCAGATCGCCCAGTACGACCGAGGCGGGTACGCGCCCCGCGCGGCTGTACCTGTCGCGGCCACCCTGCCCGCTCCCCCGCTCGCGGGCGAGGGTTGGGGCGGGAGGCGGGACGGCGCGCCTCATGCCTTCGGCCGCCCCACCGTCAGCGCGCCGCCGTCGTAGGTCACCGTGACATCCGCCGCCGGCTCCAGCGCGCCGTTGTCGCCGCGCGGGCCGTCGACGAAGCGCACCCGGATCTCGCGGCTGGCGGCCATGCCCGGATACGCGCCTTCGCGCGCGCCGATCGACAGCTCGCCCCTCTGCTCGTCCCACGCCAGCGGGATCCGCGCCGACTCGCCGCGCTCGTAGCCGTAACTGCGGCCGTTGTCCTCGTACAGCGAGAAGCTGCCGTCGGCGCCGGTGTAGACCTCGATGGTCAGCGGCGCGCCGGGCTGCTCGTCCACGTACTGCTGTACCACGGTGCGCGGCACGATCGAGCCGGCGCGCACGAACAGCGGCATGCGCTGCAGCGGCGCGGCGGCAGTGACCGTCTGCCCGCCCTCATGCCGTTGGCCGGTCTCGAAATCGATCCACGACGCGCCCGCCGGCAGGTACACCTCGCGGCTGGTCGCCCTGAACTCCGTGACCGGCGCGACCAGGAAGGCCGGCCCGAACAGGTACTGGTCGGCGATGCCGCGCGCCTTCGCATCGGAAGGGAAGTCCATCGCCAGCGCGCGCAGGATCGTGCCGTCGCGATGCCAGGTGTCGCCCGCCAGCGTGTAGATGTAGGGCAGCAGGGTGTAGCGCAGCTTGAGGTAGTGCACGAAGCTGTCGTAGTGGGGCGTGCCCTCGGGCGCGATTTCCCAGATTTCGCGGTACGGGAACTGGCCGTGCAGGCGGAACACCGGCACGAAGGCGCCGTGCTGGAACCAGCGCAGGCTCAGTTCCCGCCATTCGGGCAGGTGTGCCGGATCCTTCGTCTCGTAGCGGCGCTCGGGCGAGAAGCCGCCGATATCGAAGCTCACGTTGGGCGCGCCGGCCATCGAGGCATTGACCAGGCCGGAGATCTGCTCCCGGTAGTCGTCCCAGCGCGGGACGATGTCGCCGCTCCAGAATGCCGCGCCAGCACGCTGCTGGCCGGCGAAGTAGGCGCGCGACAGGATGAACACGCGCTTGTCCGGGTTGGCTTTGCGCGAGCCCTGGTAGACGCCTTCCGAGTGCACCAGCGGGTAGGAGTTGAAGTACTCCACGGACGAGCCCAGCGCGTTCGGCATCGTGCGCGCCTTGCGCTCGCCGGTGTCGAGGTTGCTGTGCAGGTCGGGCTCGGACGCATCCAGCCACCAGGCATCGAAGCCCTTGGTATCGAGCTTGTCGTGCATCTGCCGCCAGAAGATCTCGCGCCCCTTGGCCGAATGCGCGTCGTAGAACGAATTGAGATAGCCCTCTCCGATCCAGTCGCGCTCGCCGACCTCGACATTGCGCGTGAACATCGCCCCGGCGGCGTCGAGCTCCCTGTAGTGCGCGGTGCTCGGGTAGAACTTCGGCCAGACCGAGATCATGATCTGCGCATTGCGGTCGTGGACGTGCTGCACCATGCCTTCCGGGTCGGGGAAGGTGGCGGGGTCGAAGTCGTGCGAACCCAGGCGTCCTCGGGCCAGTACGACCAGTCGAGCACGATCGCGTCGATCGGCAGCTTGCGACGACGGTACTCGTCGATCACCGCCGTCAGCTCGGCCTGGGTCTTGTAGCGCTCGCGGCTCTGCCAGAAGCCGTAGGACCACTTGGGCAGCAGCACCGCCTTGCCGGTGAGCTGGCGATAGCCGGCGATGGCGCCGGCGATGTCGCTGCCTGCGATGACGTAATAGTCGATCACCTGGGCGGCTTCCGACCAGATCGACAGGTCCTGCGCCTCGGCCGGCGGCAGCGGGTCGCGCCCCTGCAGGGCGAGGTAGGCCGGCTCGATGCGGTCCCACTCGATCCGCAGGTCGTGCGGCTCGCCCGCCTTCAGCTCCAGCGCGAACTCGTGGTGCCAGGGGTTCCAGTTCTGGCGCCAGCGATCGATGACCAGCTCGCCGTCGACGTAGAGCTTCGCGTATTCGCTGTTGAACAGGGAGAATGTGTGGCGGCCATCGCTGCGCGCGGCGATCCTGCCCTCCCAGACCACCTCGCTGCGCCCGCCCGGGGCGAGGTTCTTGCCTTCTTCGGGGAAATCCTCGAGACCGGCGATGAACTGGTAGTCGATCTTCTCCTCGCGACGGACCAGCTTGACCTCGCCGCCGATGGAATAGGTCGCGGTCAGCGCGCCTTCCACGCCGTCCTTGTCGTACAGCGCGACCACCTCGCCGATCTGGCGCAGCCCGCGCGGGTCGCCGTAGCGGGTGATCGAGTTGTTGTCCCAGAGGATGCCGTAACCCCGGCTCGAGACCAGATAGGGAATGCCGTTGTCGATGTTGTGCTGGAGCAGCTCGACATCGCGTCCCTTGAGGTCCATCCAGCCCTGCTGGTGCAGGCCGGTGCCGTAGAGCCCCTCGTCGGCGCTGGATTCGAAGCGCTGGCGGATCGAGGCATAGGGCCTGCCGTCGAACTCGACCGGTTCGAAGCTGCGCCCGCCGGCGACCTCGGCCAGCAGCGGCTTCCCGTCCACGTCGAAGAACGCGACCCGGCCGTCGGCCAGTCCGACTTCGGCCGAGATGCCGCGTGCGGTCACGCGCAGCTTGCCCTGGCCTTCGGTCACCTCGAACGCGGGGGCCGGCGCGGGCGCGTCCACGCGCATCAGGCTTTGCGAACGCTCGAAGCGAGCGGCCGGATCGGCGGTCACGCGGATGATGCCGTCGGACACCACCTGCAGGCGCACTGCCGCCGCGCCCCCTGCGGTGGGACGCACGATCACGTCGTCCCCGGCGCGCTCCCAGTGCGAGGCCTGCGCGGCGCAGCCGGCCAGGGACACCGCCAGCGGCAGCGCCAGCGGCAGCGCCAGCAGGCGCGTGGAATTCGACAGTCGGGCCATGGGATCAACGCTCCTGTGCAGGGTCCGGGGTGGTGCGGTAGGTCGCGAGGCGCACGCGCAGCAGCTGCACGGCATCCGAGAAGTTGAGCCCGTAGTCGGTCTGGTCGCCATTCCAGTTGCGCTGGAACTGCCAGGCGCCGTCCACATACCGCCCCTCTTCAACGCGGTCGTGGATCAGCGCATGGCCGGGCGTGGACGGATGCAGCGTCACCCGCGCATGCATGCCGGTGACCAGGAACTCGTCTGGACCGAGTTCGGCAATCAGCGCGCCGCCGATGGGCTCCGGGTTGCCCGGTACTGCGCCCTGGAACCAGAAATGCGGCAGGCCATAGGCGATCGTCGCGTTCCAGCGCTCGTTGAGGCGGATCGTCTGCTCCGGCACCCCCGGCTGCTCGGCCACGCCGTGCAGTCGGCCTTCCGACGCAGCTTTCGCGAACTCACGCATGCCCTGGTTGACCAGGGCGAAGGCCAGCGCGAACGGCGCGACGGTCTCGGGCGTGGTGCGCTTCACGCCCAGCGGGAAATTTCCGTACGGCGTGTAGTCCATGCCGAACGGCACCCAGCCGATGCCGTCGTGATCCAGCGCCGCGAACAGGTACCGCGCGTACTCCGGCGCGTTGCCGGTCTCGGCCACGAACAGCGGGTTGTCCGGACGCGCGTAGCGCTCGAGCACGGTGGTGTAGCTCATGTACTCGGGCAGGTAGATGTCCGGCGCCAGCAGGTCGATGTCCGGCGCGGCGGCCTTGTACACGTCGAGCATGTTGTCGGTCGGGCCGCCGCTGGCGTACTGCCCTGGCTGTCCCGGGTTGAACGGCCCGCGCAGCGCCGCGTTGATGTACATCGGCAGCGGATACTCGGCCTTTCCGGCCTTCGCCACCTCGTTGATGTAATGGGCGATGTGCCAGGCGTGGAAGGTTTCGTCGGCGTCGGCGCCGAACACCTCGCGCCAGCTGCCGGGCTGCTTGCCGAGCCGGTCGAGCAGCGCCTGCGGCACCTGGCCCTCGAAGGCACGCTGCGCCAGCGGCGAGAAATCGCGTACGCCGCCATAGGTTCCCGGCTCGTTCTGCGGCTGCACCAGGATCACGGTGCGCTGCGGATCGTTGTCGCGCAGGTGCGCCATCAGGCGCGTGAACGCCTTGCGATCGGCCTCGAGCGTGGCCCCGGCGTGGGGCGAAAGCGAGTTGAGCACCCTGCCGTCCTCGCGGACCACGCGCGGGAAGCGGTCGTTGTCGAGCTTGACCCAGGCTGGCGCGTAGTTGGGCCCGTTGTTCTTCCAGGTCGCAAACCACAGCAGGACCAGGCGCTTGTCGTGCGCGCGCGCCTGTTCGAGCAGATGGTCGACGAAGGAGAAGTCGAACCTGCCCTCCTCCGGCTCGACCTGTTCCCAGGCGATCGAGATCGACAGGGTATTGGCGCCCAGGTCGTCCAGCGCGGGCCACACCTGCTTGAGCGGCTCGGGATAGTTGCTGGAGTTGTGCGCCTGGCCGCCGAGGATCAGGAAGGGTGCGCCGTCGACGATCAGCGCGTGCTTGCCGTCCCTGCTTTCGAGCCGCGGAATTTCGCGCTCCTGCGTGGGGTTCGGCTTGCGGGCCTCCCCCTGCCCTGACGCGCGCGCCGATGCCGCCGGATCGTCCTGGGGCCGGGATGCGGGTCCGGGCTGGCAGCCCGTCAGCACCAGAAATGCCGCGGCCGTCAGCAGGCCCAAGGCGGGACAACCACGGGTTCGCGTCGCTCGCTCCTGCGTTCGACCTCGCCTCTGCGTAGGCGCTCGCCGTTGAGCTTCGAGCCGGAAAGCCAAGGTCACGGCAGGGGCAGGAGCATCCTGCCGCCACCCGGCCGCGACGCGCGGGCGCCCGCCTGTCACCAGTCATCGCTCCGGAACGGCGCTGCGGGCAGGCCCGTGGAACCGATGAGGTTCGCGTCCACCGGGGCGTCGCGCCATGCGTAGCGCACCGCCACCGGTGCCGGGACCGCATCGCTGCGCACCGTCAGCATCTGGCCATCCACGACCGTCGCCGTCGCCGGGTGGAACACCCGGTCCTCGCCCGCCAGCTGGAAGCCCCGCAGTGCGCCACCCCCGCGGACCGCCAGCCAGTCGCCCCGGAAACGCAGGCGCGCAAGATTGCCTTCGAAGCTGGCGCCCTCGAACACAGGCCCCGAATGGACCAGCGTCTCGCCATAGGCCACGTGGCGCGCCACCAGCGCCAGGCGCTTGCCGACGTCCTGCTTGTTCTTCGGATGGATGTCGGCGACATCGCCGATATCGATCGCCACCGCCTGCCCGGTGGCAGGCAGCGCCAGCGTCGCGGTCTGGGATTCGCGCAGCACCGCCCAGGGGCTGTCGTCTCCCTGGTCGCCGCCCGAATGCCAGCTCGCCAGCTGCACCCAGAGGAACGGCAGCTCCGGGACGTTCCACTGCGCGCGCCACTGCCGGATCATCGCCGGGAACTGCTCGCGGTAGCGCAGCGCCTGTTCGATGCTGCCGGCGTTGGACTCGCCCTGGTACCAGATCACCCCGCGTATCGGGAACGGCTGCAGCGGGGCGATCATCGCGTTGTACAGCAGGGTCGCCCGCTGGTTCTTGTTGTCGTCCAGCGAAAGCGCCGTCACTTCGGCCGGCCGGAATTTCCAGGTGCCGGCCAGGGTGCGGCGCATGCCACCGTCCGGCTGTGCGTACAGCTCCCCGGGCAGGCCGTGGATGCCGCCACCGCCGCCGACATCGGTCACCCGGACCGCGATCGCGTTGACGCCTTCGCGCAGCACGCCAGCCGGCACCGCGTAGACGCGCGGCGCGTCGTACTGCAGTTCGGTGCTGCCGACTTCGATTCCGTTGACCCAGGTGGTGTCGGTATCGTCGATGCGGCCCACGCCCAGGGCCATGCCGCGACGCGCTTCGTCGGCCGTCAGCGTGACGCTGGTGCGGTACCACGCCACGCCGTCCATCCCGTTCCAGCCGGCAGCCTCCCACAGCGTGGGCACGGCCATGTCGTCCCATTGCGTCGTGTCGAGGTCGGCGACATGCCAGCCGGTGTCGTCGGCGGGCAGCTGCCAGCGCGCGAGGTTGGCGCGCGCCTGGGCCAGCGCCTGCGCATCGTCGAGCTTCAGCCGGCGCGCCAGCTCGACCAGGCCATCGCCGTCGATCCCCTGCGTGCCCGCATCCATCCAGGCCTCGATGCTGCTGCCGCCCCAGGTGCTGTCGATGATGCCGATCGGCACATCGACGGATGCGCGCAGCTCGCGTGCGAAGAAGTGGGCCACGGCGGAGAACCGGCCCGCGACGTCCGGGGACGACGCCACCCAGTCGCCTCCGGCCAGCTGCCACTGCGGCAGCCCGGCCCAGGACTTCGGGATCTTGAAGTGGCGGATCAGCGGATCGTTGGCGCGCGCGACTTCGGCCTCGCCATCCGCCGACTGCGAAATCGGCCACTCCATGTTCGACTGGCCCGAGGCCAGCCACACGTCGCCCACGAGCACGTCGCGCAGCTCGCGCGGCGCCTTGCCGTCGTCGATGCGCAGTACCAGCGGCCCGCCCGACTCGCGCGCGGGCAGTTCCACCCGCCACGCGCCGTTGCCGTCGGCGCTCGCCTCGACGGTCGTGCCGTCGAACGACACCGCCACCCGGGCGCCCGGCTCCGCCATGCCCCAGACGGGAATCGCCGAGCCGCGCTGAAGCACCATGCCGTCTGAAAACATGCGGGGCAGTTCGACGGCGTGCGTGGCGCCGGCCAGCAGGACCAGCGCTGCCGCGGACCGTGCCGCCGCGCGACGCAAGCGGACCCCCGTCTCCGAATCGCCGCGCTGCCCCTCGCCGCGCATCGCCGCGCGCTGTCCCGACCTGGATGCTCCAGCCACTCTTGGTCCCTCGCATGACCCGCGCGCCGATCGTCCGCAGAGCCCGGGCCGGCACGCTTCGCCCCGGGGAATGATGCCGTCAGGCCTGTCCCAAGGGACATCCCCGGATTCGGCGCGGTCCCGCCCAGGGATAGACGCCGCCCGTCTGGGCGCCGCCCCCTGCGCATCGCGCCTTCCGAGCATAGGACGCGGACCAATTCCGGACCAATGAAGAAATCGTCCGCGTGTATAGCATCAGGGAATGCTGCGCTGCAGTGATGCCTGCATGCACGGCCGCGCCAAGCGGCGAAACGCGCCAGTGGCAGCGATTTCGCAGAAAAAAGAAAGACGCCCGGTGGAGGCCACCGGGCGTCGATCGGTCTTTCGACGGGGGCGACGCTTACCAGCTCGCGCGCAGCACCGCCGAGTAGCGACGGTCGTTCTCGAACCAGGCGCGGTTGTACAGCGTCTCGTCGACGAATCCATCGCGACGGTAGCCGCGCGGGCCCATCAGCAGCTTGGTGGTGCTGTTGGTGATGTTGTTCACCTGCAGGCCCAGCTGGATGTTGTCGGTCAGGTTGTAGAAGAACGAGCCGTCGAGCTGGCCATAGTCGTCGTTCCACACCGGCTGGCGCATCGCCGGCATCACGTCGCTGCTGGTCAACAGGTAGCGCGAGCGCCAGTTGTAGGCCAGACGGAACGAGACCGGACCGCGCTCGAAGATGCCGATCAGGTTGTAGCTGCGGCGCGACAGGCCTTCCAGCGGCAGTTCCACGGCAACTTCCGGGACAATGGGCGACGCGGTGGGAATGCTCACGTCGACATTGGTGCCGCCCGAACTGTCCACGAAGGTGTAGTTCGCCTGCACGCCCAGACCCGGCAGGAAGTCGAAGAACTGGGAGTAGCCGAGCTCGAAGCCCTTGATCTTGCCTTCGTCCAGGTTGCGGGTACGGTTCATCTGGTAGGAGCGGCCGTCGATGATCTCCGTGCCAAGCGAGGTCGCGAAGTAATCCTTCACGTCCTTCTTGAACATCGTGATGTAGACGCTGTCCGCCGGGCCGAAGTACCACTCCAGCGCGGTGTCGAACTGGTTGGCGCGCATCGGCTTCAGCTCGGGGTTGCCACCGCTGCCGCTGTAGGCCAGGTCGTCGAAGCTGCACAGTTCTTCGCGCAGCCCGTCCTCGCGCGCCTGGGCGCAGCCCGCGGCATTGGCGCCCAGCGTGATCCAGTTCTGCATCAGACGGAACTCGGGGCGCGCGATGGCCTTCGACGCGGCGAAGCGCCACTGCAGGCCGTGGTCGAAGCGCACGCGCAGGTTCAGGCTGGGCAACACGTCGGTATAGGAAGTGTTGACCTGGCTGGTGAAGGCCTGGCCATAGAACGCGTCGCGCACCTCCTGGGCCACGTCCTCGACGTAGGCGCCGGTCATGTCCGGCATCAGGCCGCCGCCGATGGCCTTGACGCTGGTCTTGACCACGCGCACGCCGACGTTGCCGTCGACCGGATTGCGCAGTTCGTCGTTGCCGAAATACAGGATGCCGTAGCCGGCCTGGGTCGTCTCACGCTGCTGGTTGATCGCATCCGGGCTGTAGCTGATGGGAGACCACTGCGCGCCGGGGATCGTGGCGAGGGTGTCGCGCACGCGGGCGATATCGACGAAGCCGTCGCTCGCAGCCCAGAACTGGGTCGGAACGTTGGCCCTGCCGCCAAAGAAGTTGTCCATCGTGTACAGCGCCGACTCGTTCGAATAGAACTGGTCGAGCCAGGCCACCGGCGGACGGGTCGGATCGGGGTTGGTGATCCGGTTCCAGTCGTCGCTGATGGGCTGCCAGTTGTAGGTCGTATAGAAGCTGGTGTACTCCCGGTCGGCCACGCGCGCACCGAAGCGTGCCGTCCGCAGCCAGCTGTGGTTGTCGAAGTTGTATTCGAAATCCAGCCGACCCGCCCGCTCGTGGCCCTCGTTGTCGGCCAGGTGGTCCATCGCCGAGCGCCAGAAGTACGTCTCCTGCTGCAGCGCGCGCTCGGGATTGTCCAGCGTCACCGACGGGTACTTGCCGGTGAGGTCCAGGGTGATGCCCTCGAGCAGGGTCGAGGTGTGCACCGAGAAGTCGACCTGGTCGCTGGTGGCCTTCACGTACTGGAAGTCGCCGCGCACCAGGAAGTTGTCGCTGATGAAGTGCTTGAACCCGGCCGACCAGTCGGTGGTCTGCGAGGACTGCACGTTGTAGCGGTTGCCGACCGCGAACTGGATGCCCGGGCCCTGGTACATGCCGTTCGAATCGTCGCCCGGCTGCCCGCGCCAGCCGCCCAAACGGATGCTGCCGCGCAGGAACCGCCCGTTCTCGTCGTACTCGAACTGCGTGCCCGGCATCGGGATCAGGCGGTTGGTGCGATCGGCCAGGCCGTCGCCGCCGTCGTAGGCGTTGCCGTAGTAGTTGGGGTCGCCGGTCCAGTTGTCGGTGTTGTTGGCCTCGCCGGCGCCAGCGTACTCCATGAAGTGCTCGCGCCAGGTCATGTCGTACTTGGACGTGATGAACTGGGTATAGATCTCGGTGTCGTCGTTGGGACGCCACTGGAACGCGAATGCGCCGCCCTGGCGCTTGCGGTCGAAATCGGTGCGGCGCCAGTTCACGCCGCCCGGCACGAAGACGTGGTCGCGGCCGCTGCCTTCCAGCAGCAGGTCGCGCTGGCTGTCGGAGGACACCCACGCCTCCTGCTCCCAGTCATACACCCAGCCCTCGCCGTTGGGCAGGCCCTCGGGCTGCTCGGCCGGCGTGCGGCCGCGGCGCGAGTACGGCTGGATCTGGATGCCGTCGGACTGCGTGGCCAGCTCGGAGTACGAGACGTTGGCCAGGAAGCCCATCTCGCCCACGCCGGTCTGCCAGCGGTCGCTGAACAGGAACGAGGCCGAGGGCCGCGTGTCCTTGGCCTTGTCGCCATAGTTGGCGTCGACGCTGCCGGCGATCTTGCGGCCCGGCTCGTCGAACGGCATGCGGGTGCGCAGGTTGATGGTGCCACCCAGGCCGCCTTCGATGATTTCGGCCGAGGGATTCTTGTAGACGTCCACTCCGGCCATCAGTTCGGCCGAGACCTCCTCGAAGCTGATGCCGCGGCCACCGTTGGCGGTGAACACGTCGCGGCCGTTGAGCTCGCCGCGGACGAAGGTCAGGCCGCGGATCATCACGCCGCTGCCTTCGGCCGAGAAGTGGTCGGTATCGTCGCGCGCCGCGAAGCCGGTGACGGTCAGGCCGCTGACGCGCTTGAGGGTCTCGGTGACGCTGCGGTCGGGCAGTGCGCCGATGTCCTCGGCGGTCACCGAGTCCACGATCTGGGTAGCTTCCTGCTTGATGTCCTGGGCGCGCATCACCGCGCCGCGGACGCCCTTCACCACGACGGTGTCGAGGTCGACCGCCTCGGAGCCGGTGGACGGGGCCTCCTGCGCGTAAAGGGGGGCGGACAACAACGTGGCCACGCCGACGGCGAGGGCGCTGCGGCGGAACTGGCGCAGGACTGCAGGGCCGGCCATCCCGAATGCCGGATGGCGGTGCTTGGACGTACGCATGGACTTCCCTCCCGAGGAATTTGCGTCGATGACTTGAGTTTTCTGAACGGTGCCGCGGCGGCGCGTCCGGCCTTCGGCCGGCCACCACCGCGATGCAACTTCCCCCGCCGGCAACGCGTGCACCGTACCGGTGCCGCTGCGGCAATGATTACGGGCTGTCCCCGCCCCTGTTCTGCTTCCGCGATCCGGTGTCGCGGCCGGGATGTTAGCGTTAACTTTTCTGGACCGTCAATGCGGCGTCGGGCGATGGCGACCGCCCGGCAGATGCGATTGCAACGGTTTCGACGGCCACCGTCGGCCGTCGCGGAATCGGCGGGACGTCCTCGGGAGAGCGCGCCGTCCCGGAGTCCGGCCTCAGAAGGTCAGGCGCAGGGTCGCCGCGTAGCGGCGGTCGTTGACGTACCAGGAGGTGATGCGGCGGCCCGCGCCGTTCTGGTCCATGATCGTGCGCTGCTCGGCGTTGTTGAGGTTGTTCATTTCCAGGCCGAGCTGCACGTGGTCGGAGAAGCGGTAGAAGATCGAGCCGTCGAGCTGGCCGAAACTGTCGCTGTAGACCGGCAGCTTCCAGGCGATGCCGCCATCGCCGCCGTTGTAGCCGTTCGGACCGACCGACAGCAGGTATTCGCTGCGCCAGTTGTAGGCCAGGCGCACCTGCCAGGGTCCCTTCTCGTAGAACACGGCCGCGTTGTACGCGTTCTTGGACAGGCCATCGGCCGGCAGGTCGTCGAACGGGGTGCCGTCGGTATCGAGCGGTACGGCATTGGACCCGGCCGGGATGCGCGTGGAGCTGTCGATGTAGGTGTAGTTGGCCGACATGCCCAGGCCGTCGAAGGGCGCGGGCAGGAAGTCGAAGAACTGGTTCCAGCCCAGCTCGGCGCCCTGGATCCTCGCCGTGCCGATATTGACCATGCGCGAGATCAGGTAGTCGTACTCGTTGCCATCCGCACCGGGATACGCCAGCAGCTCGGTCTGCTGGCGGAAGTAGTCCTTGACGTCCTTGTGGAACAAGTTCACCCACGCCATGCCGCCGCGGTCCGGAGCGAAGTACCACTCCAGCGACAGGTCGAACTGGTTGGCCTTCATCGGCTCCAGGTAGGGGTTGTCGTTCGAGCTGCCGGTCAGGTCGAGCTGGTCGGGCGTGAGGATCTCTCCGGGCTGCGGTTCCACGCCCGAACGGACCCCGGCAGCAAGCTGCTGGAACGCCTGCATGTCGCTGAAGGCCGGGCGCGCGACCGCCTTGGACGCCGCGAAGCGCCCGATCAGGTTGGGCGCGAACTCCCAGCGCAGGTTGAGGCTGGGCAGCACGTCGGTGTACGAGTTGCGGGCCGAGATCGGCACCGACTCGCCGGCGCCGAGGTAAGGCGCGGCCGCCTGGCTGGGATAGACCAGGAAGCCATCCGCCTCGTTCTCGGTCCGGACCACGCGCACGCCGATGTTGCCGTCGAACAGCGCCTCGTCGTTGCCGAAGCTGAGCATGGCGTAGGCGGCCCTGGTCTTCTCGCCCTGCACGTTGCGCCACTGTGGATCGTCGAGGCTGCGCGGGGTGATCTGTCCGTAGGGCGCGCCCGGCAGGTAGTACGGCGTCGCCGCGCCATGGATGTCGAGATAACTCTGCGGAAAGCCCAGCGCGGTGGCCAGCACCGGTGCGTAGAACGCGCCGGGCGTGCGGGCGTCGCCGCGGTAGAAGTTCTCGAAGGTCGACAGGTTCACCCAACTCGAGTTGACCGTGTCGCCGATGTCCAGGCCCGGCAGGGGCTGGTCGCCGGGCAGGGCCCACCACTGCATCCAGGTCTGGAACACCGGCTGCCAGTCGTAACCGGTATCGATGCTGGTCGCGTCGCGGTCGGTCAGGCGCACGCCGAACTTGATCGACTGCAGGACGCCCGCATCGAAGCTGTGCTTGAGATCGGCCCGCCAGGCCACCTCCTCGGCTTCGTTGTCGTCGCGGTGGTCCATGGTGAAACCCCAGTAGTAGTTGCCGGGGTTGGCCGTGAACTGCTCGTCCACGCCGATCATGGGGAGGCCCGAGGCCAGGTCCACGTCGATATAGGGCACGTTGAGCCCCAGCGAGACGGTGGAGTCCAGCGCGCGGGTATCGGCCTGGATGAACTGCAGGTCGGTGGAGAACTCGGTGCGCTCGCTGAAGGCCCATTTCAGGCCGACGGAATAGTCGGACGTCCTCGACTCGCGATGGGAGGCCCGGATATCCGTGCCCATCGGAATGTCGCCGTCGGAGCCTAATCGCCCGGACACGAACACGTCGCCGTCGAGCGTGTACGGCCGGCTGGCGTCGAGCCGCACCTGCAGCGGATCGTTGGACACGAAGATCGCGTCCTCGTACCAGAGCTCGTCGTACTTGCTCTGGAAGGCGGTCGCGAACACTTCCACGTCCTCGTTCGGCCGCCACTGCAGGGCGACGTAGGCGCCCTGGCGCTCGCGCTCGTATTCCAGCGTGCGCCAGTCGGCGCCACGCGGCAGCCACAGGCGCTCATTGGTACCGTCGCCGTCGAGGTCGCTGTTGGCGGTGTTGAAGAACGGGCGCACGAACATGCCGTCGGTGCGCGTGGCCAGTTCCGAATGCGCGACGTCGACCAGGATGCCGAAGTCGCCTGCCCCGGTTTCCCAGCGGTTGCTGTAGAGGATCGAGCCGGACGGCTTGACCTCATCCGCGAAGTCGCCGCGGTTGGCGCTGAAGGACACGCCGAGACGGCTCGCTTCGAAGTCGAACGGCATGAACGTGCGCAGGTCGACGGTGCCACCCAGCCCGCCCTCGATCATCTCCGCGGTCTGGTTCTTGTACACGTCCACGCCGGCCATCAGCTCGGACGGCACGTCCTGGAAGCTCAGCGCACGTCCGCCGGAGGCGGAGAAACTGTCGCGACCATTGAGCTCCGAGCGCACCTGGGTCAGTCCGCGCACCTGCACGCCGCCGCCCTCGGCGGAAAAGTGTTCGGGGTCGCCCACGGACAGGAAGCGGTCGATGGTGACGCCCGGGATGCGCGACAGCGTCTCGGTGACGCTGCGGTCGGGCAACGCACCGATGTCCAGCGCGGTCACCGAGTCGACGAAGGTGTCGGCGTCGCGCTTGATGTCCTGGGCGCGATACACCGAGCCGCGGATGCCGGACACCACCACGGCGTCTAGGGTCGTCGCCTCGTCCGGTGCGGCGCCCTGGGTTTCGGCCTGCTGCGCGTGCAATGGCGCGGCGAAGCAGGCGGCAACGGCGAGCGCGATGGCGCTGCGGCGGAGGGTATGGGCGGCGAGGTGTTCCGCGGGCCGGCAGGCGCGGCGGCAGTGGCGGTCGTGCATTGGCATGGTGTTCCCCTCCCACGGGCACATGACAAGCGGATCCGGGTGTTTGCGTGGCCTTTGTCGGCTCTTCGGGCGGCACCCCCGCCTGGCTCGGCGAGCGCGGGAGGCGGCGCTGCGGCGAGCATAGGAGCGCCAATCCATGCGCCACCAATGAATTTTTGGGGCTGAGCTAGGTTGATCCGGAATAGCTCGGATGGCGCGCCTGCCGCTCGACCGGCGCCGTCGCAGCGCGGCTGACCGGCGTCCGCTAGGCGCCGGCGCGCAGCTCCGGCAGCGGCGGATAGATGCGCCGCGCGGTCTCGCGCAGCGTCTGCAGCATGTGCGCAGCGCCCGGCGCGGGCGCGCGGTCGCGACGACGGATGATGCCGAAGTACTCCATGCGCACGTCCAGTTCGATCGGCAGCACCTGCATCTGCGCGGTCTGCAGGTAGGGCGCCACGCATTCGGTGGGCAGCGCTGCGAGCAGGTCGCTGTGGCGCAGCAGGTGGATGATCACCGGCAGCGAGGCGGTCTCGACCAGGTTCTGCGGCGAACGCAGCCCGTGCTGGTGGAACACCGCATCCAGGCGCGTACGCAGCACGCTGGCGGCCGGCGGCATGATCCAGCCGTGGTCCTGGAGGTCGGCGTGGGCCACATGGTCGCGCCCGGCCAGCGGGTGCCCTGCGCGCACGATCACCGCATGCGGCTCGTCGGCCAGCGGTTCGAACTCGAGGTCGGCGGCGCCCTCCGGATCCATGATCCGGCCGATGACGATGTCGAGCTGGCCATCGAGCAGGCGCGCCACCAGCGGCCGGCTGTAGTCCATTTCCACTTCGACCAGGATGCCGGGGTAGGCGCACTTCATCGCCGCCACCGCCTGCGGCACGAGGGTGGTGCCGGGATTGACCACGGTTCCGATCGCGACCTTGCCCAGCCGCCCTTCGCGCAGGGCGACGATCTCCTCGCCCGCGCGCTCGATCTCGGCCAGCGCCGCGCGCGCCCGGCGCACCATGGTCAGCCCGAAGGCGGTGGGCTCGACCCCGCGCGCATGCCGTTCGAACAGGGACACGCCCAGCAGCGATTCCATCTCCGCCAGCAGCTTGGACGCGGCCGGCTGGGTCATGTTGGCCGCCTCGGCGGCGCGCAGCACCGAGCCGTGGTCGTGCAGGTGGAGCAGCAGGGCAAGATGGCGCGTCTTGAGCCGGGAAGCGCCGGACCGGGGCGCGCTGGCGTGCATCATCCTGTGCCCAGCCTCACTATTCACGAGGGGAATAGCGTACGCCGAATATTTCATTTGTCGTACATACCCCCACCCGCCAGCCTATGCGCCAGCCGCAGGGACCCTGCGACACCCGCCGCCTGGAAACGCCGATCCCCGACGCCATGGACGATCCCCTCCCGTCTTTCCATCCACCCCTGGTCGCGATCCTGCGCGGGGTGACCGTGGATGACGTCGAGGCGCACGTCGACGCGCTGCTGGCGGAAGGGTTCGGCGCCATCGAGATCCCGACCAACTCGCCCGGCTGGGACCGCAGCGTGGCCCTGGCCGTGGCCGCGTGCGGCGACCGCGCGCGCGTCGGCGCCGGCACCGTGCTCGAGCCGGCGCACCTGGACGCACTGCAGGCGGCGGGCGGCGAGCTGGTGGTGACGCCCAACGTGCGTCCGGCGCTGATCCGCGCCGCGCGCGAACGCGGATTCACCATCGCCGCGGGCTGCGCCACCGCCAGCGAGGCGTTCGATGCGCTGGAGGCTGGCGCGCACATGCTCAAGCTGTTTCCCGCATCGGTGTACGGGCCCGCGCTGGCGCGGGCGCTGCGCAGCGTGCTGCCGCCGGCGCCGCTGCTGGCGGTGGGCGGCATCACCCCCGACAACCTCGGCGACTACCTGGCCGCCGGCTGCAGCGGTGCGGCCATCGGCGGCGAGCTGTACCGCGCGGGACAGTCGCCCGCGCGGACGCGATCGCAGGCGCGCCTGTTCCTCGACGCCTGGCGGGCAGCCGCATGAAGATCGCGCGCCTCACCACCTGGCATGCGCCGCCGCGCTGGCTGTTCCTGAAGATCGAGACCGACGAAGGCATCACCGGCTGGGGCGAGCCGGTGATCGAGGGCCGCGCGGCCACCGTCGAGACCGCCGTGCACGAGCTGGGCGAACTGCTGGTCGGCCGCGACCCGGGGCATATCAACGACCTGTGGCAGGCGATGTACCGCGGAGGCTTCTACCGCGGCGGCCCGATCCTGATGAGCGCGATCGCCGGCATCGACCAGGCGCTGTGGGACATCAAGGGCAAGGCCCTGGGCGTGCCGGTGTACCAGCTGCTCGGCGGCCGCGTGCGCGAGCGGATGAAGACCTACCGCTGGGTCGGCGGCGACCGCCCGGCCGACATCGTCGCGCAGATGCAGGCCTACCGCGCGCTCGGCTTCGACACCTTCAAGTTCAATGGCACCGAGGAACTGCGGCTGATCGACAGTCCGCGCGCGATCGACGCGGCGGTGGCGAAGGTCGCCGCGGTGCGCGAGGCGGTGGGCGACGCGATCGATTTCGGCATCGACTTCCACGGCCGCGTGAGCGCGCCGATGGCGCGCGTGCTGCTGCGCGAACTGGCGCCGTTCAAGCCGCTGTTCGTCGAGGAACCGGTCCTGCCCGAGCAGTGGGAGTACTACCGGCCGCTCTCGGAGGCCACCTCGATCCCGCTGGCGGCGGGCGAGCGCATGTATTCGCGCGCCGAGTTCAAGCCGGTGCTGGCCGCCGGCGGGCTGGCCCTGCTGCAGCCCGACCTCTCCCATGCCGGCGGCATCACCGAGTGCGTGAAGATCGCGGCGATGGCCGAGGCGCACGACGTCGGCCTGGCCCCGCACTGCCCGCTCGGCCCGGTGGCGCTGGCGGCCTGCCTGCAGGTGGATTTCGTGAGCTGGAATGCGATGCTGCAGGAACAGAGCATGGGCATCCACTACAACCAGGGGGCGGACCTGCTCGACTACGTGCTCAACAAGGACGACTTCCGCTGCGACGCCGACGGCTGCATCGCCGCGTTGCCTGGTCCGGGTCTCGGCGTGGAGATCGACGAGGAAATGCTTGCGCGCGTCGGGCGCGAGCCTCCGCAGTGGCGCAATCCGCTGTGGCGGCATGGCGACGGCAGCGTGGCCGAATGGTGACCGATGAACGCAACGAAACCTGAAATCGCGACCGCGGCGCTCGCAGTCGACAGCCGCTGCCGGCTGGGCGAGGGCATCGTCTGGGACGACCGCGCCGCCTGCCTGTACTGGACCGACATCCTGTCCGCGCGGCTGTGGCGGCACGCGCCCGCCACCGGGGAAACCCACTGCTGGGACCTGCCCGAACCGCTCGGCTGCCTGGCGCTGTGCGAAGACGGGCGCCTCCTGCTGGCACTGGCGAAGTCGATCCGCCTCGCCGCGCCGCCCATGCCCGGTACGCCACTGGCGCTGGAGACGCTGTGCGCGCTGGAGCTGGAGCTGGGCGCATCCACGCGCAGCAACGACGGCCGCTGCGACCGCCACGGCAACTTCGTGTTCGGCACCAAGGACGAAACCGGCGCCAGCCCGCCGCTGGGCCGCTACTACCAGTTCTCCGCCGCGCACGGCCTGCGCCCGCTGCCGCTGCCGGCGGCGGCGGTTCCCAACTCGATCTGCTTCCCGCCCGATGGCGCCTCGCTGTACTACTGCGATTCGGCGCAGCCGCGCATCCTGCGCTGCGACTACGATCCGGTGGCGGCGCAGGTGTCGCCGCCGTCCGTTTTCGCCGAGATCGAGGGCGACGGCGCGCCCGACGGCTCCACCGTCGACGCACAGGGCCACCTGTGGAACGCGCAGTGGGGTGGCGGCCGCGCGGTGCGCTATGCGCCGGATGGCAGCATCTCGCGCGTGGTGGCCATTCCCGCCGGCATGCCCTCGTGCTGTGCGATCGGCGGCGCGGGCCTCGACACGCTGTTCGTGACCACCGCCCGCGAGGAGATGGCGGACGACGCGCTGGCGGCGGCGCCCACCGCCGGCGGCGTGTTCGCCCTTGCGCTGGGCGAGCGCCTTGGCCTGCCCGAAGCACGCTGGCGCCCCGCATGATCGCGGTCGACTGGGGCAGCACGCACCTGCGCATGTACCGGCGCGGCGTCGACGGCACCCTGCACAAGCGGGTGCGCAGCGGGCAGGGCACGCTGGCCAGCCGCGGCCGCTTTGGCGAAGTCCTGGCGGCCGAACTGGCCGGCTGGGAGGGTGGGCCGGTCGTGCTGTGCGGCATGATCGCCGCGCGCGGCGGCTGGCACGAGATGCCCTACCTCGACTGCCCGGCCGGCATCGACGAACTCGCCGCCGGCATGCAGCGCGTGCAGCTGCCCGACGCCGGGGGCCGAGAACTGTGGTTCGTGCCCGGCCTGCGCGACGCCTGCGCGGATGCGGTGCCCGACGTCATGCGCGGCGAGGAAAGCCAGCTCGCCGCACTGCTCGATACGCTGCCGCGCGGCGTTCATCACGCCTGCCTGCCCGGTACCCACAGCAAGTGGGTGGAGATCCGCGACGGCCGCATCGCGCGCATCCGTACCTACATGACCGGCGAGCTGTACGCGGTGCTGCGCGGGCACAGCATCCTCGGCGCGCTGATGGAAGGCGACGAGGAGCTTTTCGATCCGGACGCGTTCGCCGCCGGCCTGCGTCGCAGCGGCGAGGCGGGCGGCCTGTCCCACCACCTGTTCGGCGTTCGGACCAAGGGCCTGTCAGGGCAGCTCCGGCCCGAGGCGCTGGCGCCCTACCTGTCCGGCCTGCTGGTCGGCCATGAACTGCACGCGGGACTCTCGGACGCCGCGGTGCGGCCTGGGCAAGTGCATCTGGTCGGCAGCCCGCGCCTGCTCGATGTCTATGCGCGCGCGCTCACCGTGTTCGGGGTGGGCGTGCATCGCCATCCGGAGGACCTGGCCGCGCATGGCCTGCACGCGCTGTGGCAGCGGCGCATGCCGCTGGCGGCGAGCGCCTGAGCCTGGCAGAGGCGCGCCGATCGCGCGCCATGCGGCGTCCGCTGTCCGCAGGCGGGATTACATGCCCGCGTAGTTGGGGCCGCCGCCGCCCTGCGGCGCCACCCAGACGATGTTCTGGGTGGGGTCCTTGATGTCGCAGGTCTTGCAGTGCACGCAGTTGGCGAAATTGATCTGCAGGCGCGTGTCCGCGCCCTCGCCCACGAACTCGTACACCGCCGCCGGGCAGTAGCGCGCTTCCGGCCCGGCGTAGGTGGCCAGGTTCACCTCCACCGGCACCGAGGGATCCTTCAGCGTCAGGTGCGAGGGCTGGTCCTCGTCGTGCGCGGTGCTCGACAGGAACACCGAGCTCAACCGGTCGAAAGTCAGCACGCCGTCCGGCTTCGGGTACTGGATGCGGGTGTGCTGCGCCGCAGGCTCCATGCAAGCGTGGTCGGGCCTGTCGCGGTGCAGGGTCCAGGGCGGGTTGCGGATGCCGAGCCTGGGCAGCAGCCACTGTTCGATGCCGGTCATCAGCGTGGCCAGGCTGCGGCCCTTCTTGAACCACTGCTTGAAGTTCTTCGACTGCAGCAGTTCCGCATGCAGCCAGCTCTGCTCGAAGGCCTGCGGGTAGGCCGAGAGCTCGTCGCCGCCGCGGCCCGCGCCCAGCGCATCGAACGCGGCTTCGGCGGCCAGCATGCCGGTCTTGATCGCGGCATGGCTGCCCTTGATCCGGCTGGCGTTGAGGAAACCGGCCTCGCAGCCGACCATCGCGCCGCCCGGGAACACGAGTTTGGGCAGCGACAGCAGGCCGCCGGCGGTGATCGCGCGCGCGCCGTAGCCGATGCGCTTGCCGCCTTCCAGATGCTTGCGGATCGCCGGATGCGTCTTCCAGCGCTGGAACTCCTCGAAGGGGCTCAGGTACGGATTGGCATAGTCCAGCCCGACCACGAAGCCGACCGCGATCTTTCCGTCTTCGGCGTGGTACAGGAACGAACCGCCATAGGTGTCGCCATCGAGCGGCCAGCCGGCGGTATGTACGACCAGGCCCGGCTGGTGCTTCGCCGGATCGGCCTGCCACAGCTCCTTGATGCCGATGCCGTAGCTCTGCGGGTCGCGGCCCTCGTCGAGTTTGAACTTCGAGATCAGCTGGCGGCCGAGATGTCCGCGCGAGCCTTCGGCGAAGAGCGTGTACTTCGCGTGCAGTTCCATGCCCAGCTGGAACTCGGCCGTGGGCTGGCCATCCTTGCCCAGGCCGAGGTTGCCCGTGGCGACACCGCGTACCGCCCCGGACTCGGCGTAGAGCACCTCGTCGGCGGCGAAGCCTGGAAAGATCTCCACGCCCAGGGCCTCGGCCTGCTGCGCCAGCCAGCGCGTCACCGCGCCCAGCGACACGATGTAGTTGCCGGCGTTGTGGAAGCACTCGGGCAGCAGCCACTCCGGCGTGGACTTCGCGCCGGTCTCGTCCAGGAACAGGAATTCGTCCTTCGCCACCGCCTGCTTCAGCGGGGCGCCGCGGTCGGCCCAGTCCGGGAACAGCTCGGTCAGCGCCTTCGGGTCCACGATCGCGCCCGACAGGATGTGCGCCCCCGGCTCCGAGCCCTTCTCCAGCACGCACACAGAGACTTCGCGCCCGTGTTCGGCCGCCAGCTGCTTGAGCCGGATGGCCGTCGCCAGGCCGGCCGGGCCGGCGCCGACCACCACCACGTCGTATTCCATGGCCTCGCGTGGGCCGTAGGTGGACAGGAGTTCTTCGGGCGTCATCGGCTGTGCTCGTCGCATGGCGGGGAGAAGGGTGCGCCGGCGGGGCGGACCGGGCATGGCCGCGCGCCGCCGGGGTCCGTACGCTACCGCACCGAAGCGGCAAACCCCAAGTTCCGCGATTGCCGCCCGTGCGGCGCGGGCGGACAATGACACGATGGACATCTTCAAGAGTTTCACCATCGAAGCCGCGCATCGGCTGCCCAACGTGCCGCCCGGGCACAAGTGCGCGCGCCTGCACGGGCACTCGTTCGGGGTGGAACTGCACGTCAGCGGGGAGCCCGGGGCCGACACCGGCTGGGTGATGGACTTCGCCGACATCAAGGCAGCCTTCAAGCCCCTCTACGAGCAACTCGACCACCACTACCTCAACGACGTGCCCGGGCTGGAGAACCCGACCAGCGAGCGCCTGGCGGCCTGGATCTGGGACCGCCTCAAGCCGGCCCTGCCCCAGCTCAGCGCGGTGGTCGTGCGCGAAACCTGCACCTCCG
>JAEXTE010000311.1 GCA_023453655.1 Pseudomonadota bacterium | reverse complement strand
GACCAGGTCGGCGCCGCGCGCGTAGACCACCTCGACCCCGGGCAGCGCCTCACGGATGCCGCGCAGCACGGTCACCGGGTCGGCGGGCGTGCCGTAGTAGTTGCCCAGCAGCGCCATGGTGTCGTCGGCGGTGGGACCGACCACGGCCAGGCGGCGGATGTCCTTCGACAGCGGCAGCACGCCGTCGTTCTTCAGCAGCACGATCGATTCCTGCGCCGCGCGTCGCGCCAGCGCGTCGTGCGCGGGCGCCGGGTTGCCCGAATACGGCACCTGCGCCCACGGCACCTGTTCGGCCGGGTCGAACATGCCCAGCTCCATGCGCGTGGTCATCAGCCGCGTGAGCGCGTCATCGAGTTCGGCCTCGCTGATCAGTCCCTTGCGCACCGCGACCGGCAGGTGCTTCGCATACGTGCTGCCGCAGTTGAGCTCGGTGCCGTTCTTCACCGCCAGCGCGGCGGCTTCTTCCGGCGTGGCGACGATCTTGTGGTTCTGCCAGATGTCCACGATCGCCCAGCAGTCGGACATCACGTAGCCCTTGAAGCCCCACTGGTCGCGCAGCACGTCGCGCAGCAGGAACTTGCTGCCGCTGGCGGACTCGCCGTAGACGCGGTTGTAGGCGCCCATCACCGCCTTGACCTGGCCCTCGGTCACCAGCGCCTCGAACGCCGGCAGGTAGGTTTCCCACAGGTCGCGACGCGAGGGATGCACGTCGAAGGTGTGGCGGTCGGCCTCCGGGCCGCTGTGCACGGCGAAGTGCTTGGCGGTGGCGTCGAGCTTGCGGTAGCGGCCGTCCCGCGATTCGGGCAGCAGGCTGCCATCCGGCGCCACGCCCTGCAGGCCGCGCACGAAGGACACGCCCATGCGCGCGGTGAGGAACGGATCCTCGCCGTAGGTTTCCTGGCCACGGCCCCAGCGCGGGTCGCGGAAGATGTTGATGTTCGGCGACCAGAAGGTCAGGCCCTGGTAGCGGCCATGCTGGCTGTTGCGCAGCGCCTCGTGGTGTTTGGCGCGCGCCTCGTCGCTGATGGTGCGCGAGATCTCGTCCATCAGCGGCACGTCGAAGGTGGCCGCCATGCCGATGGCCTGCGGGAACACCGTCGCCGCGCCGGCCCGGGCGACGCCGTGCAGGGCCTCGTTCCACCACTCGTACTCGGGCACGCCCAGCCGTTCGATGGCCGGCGAGTCGTTCTGCATCTGCGCCGCCTTCTCTTCCAGCGTCATGCGCGACACCAGGGCCGCGGCGCGCTCCTCGAAACTCTTCGAGGTGTCGAGCCAGGGTCGCCCGGCTTCCTGCGCCTGCGGCGCCAGGACCGGCAGCAGGGCCAGCAGGCCGGTCGCGCAGGCGCGGGCCAGGCGGCGTCGGGGCGCGACGCGCCGTGCCGCCGCGGATTCGTGCAGTGCTCGCATCTCGGTCTCCCTCCCAGATCGTGTCATGGCGTGGTGCGCTCGTCGCGCGCGTGCGGGCCGAGCGTGGCGCCGACGAAGCCACCGGCCACGTCGGTGCTGAGGATGGTGCCGTCGGCATCGCGCACCAGCCACTGCACGCCCTGCCCGTCGCCGGCATCGAAGCCGAAGCCGTAGACGCCCGCGTCGCCCTTGATGTGCAGCGTCAGCGCGTCGTCGGCGGCCGCAGGCCGGCTGGCGACCACCTCGACCTCGCCGCCCGCCTTCTTCTCCAGGAACACCTCGACGGTTTGGTCGCCGCCACGGCGCACGCCGAGGAAGTACCAGTGGGCGTCGCCCTGGAAGGCGGCCAGGCCCGCGGCCACGCCTTCGCCCGGCAGTTCCATCGCCGCGCTGGCGTCGAAGTTCATGTGCTGCTGGCGGCGCGCGTAGAAGGCCATGTTGGTCTTGGCATCCAGCCGCTCCATCAGCGGGGTGATCGCCAGCCACCCGGGGCGCGAGCTGCCGTCGTACCACGGCGTCTTCGGCACGCGCGCGGTCATCCAGCCCTTGCCCAGTTCGACCGAGTCGAATTCGTCGCGCCAGGTGAAGTTGCCGGTCATCGGCGCCTGGTCGGCGGGCTTCTTCATGAAGGACGGGCCCGGCAGCGCATACGGGATCTTCTCGCCGCGCGGCAGGATCACCGGCCAGCCGTCCTTCCAGGTCACCGGCAGCAGGAAGGTCTCGCGCCCGGTGTTGTAGTGGTCCACGCCGTAGTTGCGGCTGGCCAGGAAGGTCGCCCACCAGCTCCCGTCCGGGCCCTGCACCATGTCGGCATGGCCGGCATTGGTGACCGGCAGCTCGCGCCCGGGGTCGAGGTCGCGCTGGGTCAGGATCGGGTTGTGCTCATAGGATTCGTACGGCCCCCACACATCGCGGCTGCGCAGGACCACCTGCGAATGCTGCGGGCCGGTGCCGCCCTCGGCGTCGCTGAGGTAGTACCAGCCGTCGACCTTGTAGATATGCGGCCCTTCGATCCAGATCGGGTTTTCCTCGGGCTTGATGCCGCCGTCGATGAGCACCTTGCGCGGCCCGAACGGCTTGCCGCTGGCGATGTCGATCTCCTGCAGCCAGATCGCGCGGTGGCCGTCGTAGCGCACCGGCACCGCCGGTTCGTCGTTGTTGAGGATGTAGACCTTGCCGTCGTCGTCGAAGAACAGCGAGGGGTCGATGCCGCCGATGGTCGGCAGCCACACAGGATCGGACCAGGGGCCGGCCGGATCCGACGCGGTCACGAAGAAATTGCCGCCCGCGTCGACCGAGGTGTTGACGACGTAGAAGGTGCCGTTCTGGTACTCGATCGCCGGCGCGAACACGCCGCGCGACATGCCCAGGCCGTCGAAGTCCAGCTGTCCCGGACGATGGATCGCATTGCCCACCTGCTTCCAGTGCACCAGGTCCTCGCTCTCGAACACCGGGATACCCGGGAAGAAGGCGAAGGTCGAGGCCACCAGGTAGAACTTCCCGTTGGCCGCGGTGATGCTGGGATCGGAGTGGAAGCCGGCGAGCACCGGGTTGCGGTAGTGGCCCTCGGGCAGCGGCGCCTCGAAGGCGGCATCGCGGCCGGTGTACTCGAACCAGTCGAAGTGGACCGGCGCCGGTGCACCGGTTGCGGCGGCGGGCGCATTGCCGCTGGCGGCCTGCGCCTGCGCGGCGGGCTCCCCGCCGCAGGCGGCCAGCAGCAGCGCGGCGATGCCGCCTGCGAGGATGCGGGTGGCGTGGCGCCGGCGGGCGCTGCGTGCGTTGCGTACAGTCATCATCACTCCCCTGTCGAACTGGTGCTTGCTTACCAGTCCCACATCGCGCCGTCTTCCAGGCGCGCGATCGGCAGCTGTTTCGGCGCGTACGGATACTTCGCCGCCAGCTGCTCGTCGATGTCGACGCCGATCCCGGGCGTGTCGCCCACGTGCAGGCGGCCATCGCGCAGCACATAGTCGTGCGGGAACACCGCGTCGGTTTCGTCGGTGTGGAACATGTATTCCTGGATGCCGAAGTTCGGCACCCAGGTGTCGAAGTGCAGCGCCGCGCCCATCGTCACCGGCGACAGGTCGGTGGCGCCGTGGAAGCCGGTGCGCACCTGGTGCAGGGCGGCGAAGTCGGCGATGCGGCGCACGTGGGTGATGCCGCCGCCGTGGACGATGGTGGTGCGGATGTAGTCGATCAGCTGGTTCTCGATCAGGTGCTTGCAGTCCCAGATCGAGTTGAACACCTCGCCCACCGCCAGCGCGGTGACCGAGTGCTGGCGGATCAGCTCGAACGACTTCTGGTTCTCGGCCGGGGTGGCGTCCTCCAGCCAGAACAGGCGGAACGGCTCGACCGACTTGGCCAGGCGCGCGGCCTCGATCGGGGCCAGGCGATGGTGCACGTCGTGCAGCAGCTCCACGTCCGGGCCATGGTCGGCGCGCAACTGTTCGAACAGCTTCGGCACCACGTCCAGGTAGCGCGGGGTGTTCCAGGTGGTTTCCAGCGGCAGCTCGCTCTCGGCCGGCTCATAACCCTTGGCGTTGGAGATGCCATAGGCCTTCTTGATGCCCGGCACGCCGCACTGCGCGCGCACCGCCAGGAAGCCCTGCTCGATGAACCTGCCGACCGCGTCGGAGGCCTCGGCGATGTCGCGGCCGTTGGCGTGGCCGTAGACCAGCGCGCCCTCGCGCGAGCGGCCGCCCAGCAGCTGGTACACCGGCAGGCCGGCCATCTTGCCGAGGATGTCCCACAGGGCCACGTCGACCGCGGCGATCGCGCTCATGGGCACCGGGCCGCGGCGCCAGTACGCGCCGCGGTACAGGAACTGCCAGATGTCCTCGATCCGGCCCGCATCGCGGCCGATCAGGTTCGGCACCACGTGGTCCTGCAGGTACGAGGCCACCGCCAGCTCGCGGCCGTTGAGCGTCGCGTCGCCCAGGCCGTAGATGCCGGAGGCGGTGGTGATCTTCAGGGTGACGAAATTGCGCCCCGGGCAGGTGACGATGACCTTCGCGTCGATGATCTCGCGGTCGTTCTTCGAACCGTGGGGAGTGGTTTGCGCAGGGATCTGGCTGCTCATCGTGCGTGCTCGTCACTTCGCCTGCGGCGCAAGCGGGAATTCGAACGGACCGGCGGGCATGCCGTCGGCGTCGTACAGGGTGCAGACCGGGCTGTCGGCCCAGCAGTAGCGGATGCGCGTGGCCTGCGCGGCGTTGGACGCCTGCAGGGCTACGCGGTTGCCGCGGATCTCGGCACGCGCGTACTGGCAGCTGCCGGCATCGGCGCCGCACAGCTCGAAACCGATCGGGGACTCGGCGCTGTACGCCACCAGCTCGCCGCCGACGTCGCCGAACTCGACCACGACTGCATCGCCCTCGCGCGCGGCCGCGCGCGGCACCGGGCCGGACGGCGCGATGCGCTCCCCGTACACCGCCTCGCGCGCGGCCTGCGCCAGGCGCTTGCCGACCTGCTGCTTGTTGGCCGGATGGATGTCGTAGCGGTCGCCGATGTCGATCGCCACGGCCAGGCCGGAGCGGGCGTCCTCGGCCGCCACCATGCGCTGGGCCTCGCGAACGCCGGCCCAGCCGCTCTCGGTGGGCCGGGTGGGGGCCGGGCCGAAGTTGGCCAGCTGCACCACGAGGAAGCCCAGGTCCTTGCCGAACTGGCGGCGCCAGTCGCTGCGCAGGGCGCGCAGCAGGTCGGCGTAACGCTCCGGCTCGCCGGTGTTGGACTCGCCCTGGTACCACAGCGCACCCTTGAAGCCATGGCCGACGAGCGGCGCGATCATGCCGTTGTACAGGGTGGTCATGCCGGCGGCGCTCTGCCACGGCGCGCGCGGCGGCTCGGCGATGCCGGCCGGCGCGATGCGGTAGCTCCAGCGCGCATCCAGCTGCAGCCGGGTGCCATCGGCCAGGCGCACGGCGTGGGTGGAGGCGGGACCGGACAGGCCGCCTTCGCGGTAGGTATCCAGCACGTTCACCACCACGGTGTTCGTGCCTGCCTTCAGCAGGCCGGACGGCAGGCGGTATTCGCGGCCGCCCCCGGCGCCATAGGTGCTGCCCACGGCTTGGCCGTTGACCCAGGTCATGTCGACTTCGTCGGCCGGACCCAGCTCGAGCACGGCTTCCTGCGCGGCCTGCGCCGCGTCGAGGGTCAATGTGGTGCGGTACCAGACCATGCCGTTGTAGTCGGCCAGGGCCGGCACGCCCCAGTGCTCCCAGGCGCCCAGCTGCGGCGGTGCCGGGCTCCAGCCACTGCCCTCGCCCGTCCAGGGCTGGTCGGCGGCCTCGGCGCCGGCCTCGCGGCTCCACCATGCCTGCCAGAACCTGCCCCACCGGCCCAGCCCGGCCAGTGCGTCCTCGGCGTAGGTATCCAGGACGGCAAGTTCGCCGTCGTACCAGGAAAGGGCCTTCAATCCTTCCGCACTGATCCAGGGCTGGATCTTCGCTCCACCCCAGGAGGCGTTGACCAGGCCCATGGGCACGTCGACGGTCTTCTGCAGCTCGCGGGCGAAGAAGTAACAGGCCGCGGAGAAATCACAGACCGATTCGGCATCGACCGGCTTCCACGCCACCGGCTGGGTAAACTCGCGCTGCGGCTCGACCTGGGCCACCTGCGGCACTGTCAACAGGCGGATGCGGTCATTGCCGGCGCTGGCCAGCTCCGCGCGCGCGTCCAGCGCACGCCACACCTGCAGCTCCATGTTCGACTGGCCCGAGCACAGCCACACGTCGCCGACCATCACGTCGGACACCCGCTGGCTGGCCTCGCCGGCCTGCGCGACGAGCGTGTAGGGACCGCCGGCCTCCAGCGCGGGCAGGTTCGCCTCCCACTGGCCGTCGGCGGCGGCGCGCACGCGGGCGCGCCTGCCGGCGATCTCCACGTTCACCTGCGCGCCCGGTTCGGCGCGGCCCCACACCTTCAGCGGCTGGTCGCGCTGGAGCACGGCGTGGTCCTGGAACAGCGAATGCAGCAGCGGCGTGGCCGCTGCGGCGGTGTCCTGGGCCTGCGCCAGCGGAGCCAGCGCAAGGCCGAGAGCTGCGGCGAGATGGATCAGCTTGCGTTGGCTCACTTGCCGTCTCCGGGGGCGAACGGGAACTGCAGGGACTTGTAGTACTCCACGTCGTGCGGCGGCTCGGCTTCGCCGGCCGGCAGCGGTCGCTTCGAGAAGGTC
>JAEXTE010000278.1 GCA_023453655.1 Pseudomonadota bacterium | reverse complement strand
GCGGGGGGGGGGGGTCGCGGCGCGCCGGCGCACCGTGGTGTAGCCGAGCATCTCGGAATAGTCGTTCGCGTCCTGCTGCTCGCGCGGCGCGAACACGATCTGCAGCGCATGGTTGGTGACGATGGTGCGCGCCAGCTCGCGCCCGTAGACCGCGTCGAGCTGGGCCATCGACTGCACGATCGGCAGCAGCCGCAGGTTGTAGCCGGCCATGTAGGCCACGCCGCGGGCGATGCTGTCGACCTTGCCGATCGAGGTGAACTCGTCCATCAGCAGCAGGCACTGGTGGCGCAGCGTGGGGTCGTCGGCCGGCAGGGTGCGCGTGTTGGCGTTGATCAGCTGGCTGAAGAACAGGTTCACGATCAGCCGGCTCTCGGCCAGCTTGTCCGGCTGGATGCCGACGTAGATCGTCATGCGCCGGCGGCGCACGTCGTCGAGGCGGAAGTCGTCGCCGCTGGTCGCGGCATCGAGCACCGGGTTGAGCCAGGCGTTGAGCGGTTCGCGGAACGAGCCCATGATCGAGGCGAAGGTCACGTCCGCCTGCGAGAGCAGGCCGGAGAAGGCGGTACGCGCCTGCTGGCCGAGGAAATCCGCCTGCGACAGCGCCTGCAGCCACGGCCGCAGCTCGCCGCCGTCGCCGGCCGACAGGCGCAGCAGCGCACCGAGCGTGGGCGTCGCGGTTTCCCCGTGCAGGCGCTCCTCGTGGTCGCGGCGTTCGAACAGGTACAGGGCGAAGGCCAGGAAGGCGTTGCGCGCCTGGCTGGCCCAGAAGCGGTCGCGTTCCTCGCCGTCGGGATACAGCATCGCGGCGATCGCCTGCAGGTCCGACACGCGCATCGCCGGATCCGCCGAGACATAGGACAGCGGATTCCAGCGATGGCTCCGCCGGTCCTCGGCGAAGGGATTGAACAGGTAGACCTCGTGCCCGATCGAGCGTCGCCAGCCCGAGGTGAGCGCATGGTTCTCCTGCTTGATATCGAGCACCACGGTCGACTCGCGGTATTCGAGCAGGTTCGGCACCACCACGCCCACGCCCTTGCCCGACCGCGTGGGCGCGGCCAGGATCGCGAACTGCTGCCCGGACAGCCGCAGCAGCCTGCCGTTCATGCGGCCGACCACGATGCCGTCGTCGCGCTGCGCCAGGAAACCGCGCCGGGCCAGCTCCAGCAAGCCGGCGAACCGCGCGCGCCCGTGGATGTTGCGATGGCTGCGCAGCCTGTAGAGCATCGCCAGCACCGCGAGCCAGGCCAGCGTCGTCAGCCCGAAGCCGACCGCACCGGCCCCACGGATGCGCCAGGCATAGGGCGCGACCTGCGGGTGGTCGATGTGGCGCAGGTAGCCGAACCAGGTCGCGGGCGTGGCCATGCCTGCATCCAGCCCCAGCAACAGCAGCACCAGGCTGCCCGACAGATACGCGCCGGCCAGCAGCGCGAGCGCGGCGGCGAACAGCGCGGCGAGATGGCGACGCTCGTTCATGGCGCGCTCGCCCGGGCGCCAACGGCCGTGCCCTCGCGATGCACGAGCACGTACTCGTCGTTCTTCGCCCAGCGCGCCAGGCCTTCCTCCAGGCGCAGGCAGGGATCGCCGTCGCAGGAGGTGATCGCCACGTGCTGCAGCGCCTGCAGCACTTCGGTGCGTACCTGCGCCTGTTCGGCGCGGCGCAGGTTGTAGGCGGCCGTGTAGCCGCTGGCGCCGACGATCGCCACGCTGGCGAGCGCCAGGGCACCCAATGCCTTCCAGCCCAGCAGGCGCATGCGCAGGGCGGCACCGGCCTGCTCGCGCCGCAGCTGCTCGACCAGCGCCTGCAGGCGGGCGGCACTGTCCTGCAGCGCACGCGATGCGGCGGGGATCTCATCGGCCAGCGCCTGCCGGATCGCGAGGCGCGCCTGCTGGCGCAGTCCTGCGTGGCCGTCCAGCACGCCCTTGCCGACGGCGTCGGCGCTGCGCTGCAACGCGTCGGCCGCGCTGCGCTGGTCGGCAACGGATGCTTCGCACTGTCGCGTCAGGTGCGCGGCGAGCAGCGCGGCGCTGGCGACGAATTCCTCGAGCTGTGCCCGTTCCATGGCGTTACCCCGTCGCGCCATCCTGGCGCAGCCTCATCTTGCCAGAGCCGGGGCGGTGGTGCGAGCGCGCCCGCGCAGGGACGATCGGCCCGCGGCGAACCCGGTCGGGACCGATGCGCCGACCCGAAGAAACGGGGGGGCGGGGCGGCCTACGCGCCCGCCCACACCCGCCGCCGCGTGGCGGCCGGCGGGGTCCGGCCCTATTCGCCTTCGTTGGTGCCGTCGCCCTCGGGCGCGCGATCGAGGCCGCCGGCGTCCGGGTTGGGCTGCTTCTTCGCGCCGGAGCGGCGCGCCTCGTCCTGGTCGCGCGGCTCGTGCTCGCGATAGCCGGAGCGGTCGTCCGGCTTGCTCGGATCCTTGGGCATGTCTATTTCCCCAGTTCGAAAACGACGTCGAGGTTGGCCGACAGCGTGGTCTCGCCCGGCGCCACCGGGGCCGATTCCATGCGCGCGTCCATCGCCATGGCCTTCATCATGGGCACCGGCGGCTGGAACCCGCCGCCCTCGCTGATGCTCACGATCCGGCGCACGCGCAGGCCCAGCGACTGGGCATACATCTCCGCTCTTGCCTGGGCCTGCTTCAGCGCCGCCTGGCGGGCTTCGTCGTAGACCGCCTCGGGCTGGTCGATCTCGAAGCTGGGGCCGTGTACCTGGTTGGCGCCGCTGGCGACCAGGGCGTCGAGCACTTCGCCGAGCTTGCCGATGTCGCGGACCTTGATGTTGACCGTGTTGCTGGCCTGGTAGCCGGTGATCGCGGGCGGCTGGTTCTCGGCGTAGCGGTACTGCGGCTGGATGCTGATGCCGCTGGTCTGGACGTCGCGCTCGGCCACGCCGGCGGCGCGGATGGTGGCGACCACCTTGGCCATCTGCGCCGAGTTGGCCTTGAGCGCGGCATTGGCGTCGGAGGCCTGGGTGACCACGCCGGTCGAGAGCGTGGCCACGTCGGGCGTGCGGCTGGCGTCGGCGCGCGCACTGACCGAGAGCAGGGTGCCGTCGGTGGTGGCGGCCGCCGGGGATTGCTGGGCATGGGTCATCGCGATGGGCCCCAGGGCGAGGAGGCCGGCGAGCAGGAGGCGCGCGGGCGTGGATCGGAACATGGTGGTCTCCGGTTGGCGGGAAAAGGGTCGTCAGGATCCGGTGAACGGCCCGTGAGCCTGAACGGGGTTACGGGCACCCCGTCAGCGGGTGGAGCGGCCCGCGCGGGTATCCTTTCCCGATGCTGCATCTTGCCTCCCAGTCCCCCCGCCGACGCGAACTGCTGGCGCGTCTCGGCGTGGGCTTCGGCATCATCGATGTCGAGGTTCCTGAACAGCGCGCGCCCGGCGAGCCGCCCGGGGACTACGTGCGCCGCGTCGCCCGCGAGAAGGCGGGCGCCGGCCTGCTGGAGGTGGTGGGCGTGCCCGACGCCGTGGTGCTGGGCGCGGACACCGAGGTGGTGCTCGACGACGAGGTGTTCGGCAAGCCGCGCGACGCGGCCGACGCGGCGGCCATGCTGCGGCGGCTGTCGGGGCGCACGCACGTGGTGATCTCGGCGGTCAGCCTGGTTTCGGCGGCACGCGAGGCGCAGGCGGTCTGCATCTCGCGGGTGAGTTTCGCGCCGCTGGACGAACGCGATATCGCCGCCTACGGCGCCAGCGGCGAGCCCATGGGTCGCGCCGGCGCCTACGCCATCCAGGGCGGGGCGGAGCGCTTCGTGCAGCGGCTCGAAGGCAGCTTTTCCGGGGTGATGGGGCTGCCGCTGCACGAGACGGCGAATCTGCTGCACGGGTTCGGAATCGCCACCGGTTTCGCCGGGGCCGCGGGCACGACGGGGGGAGTGCGGGACTGATGTCGGAAGAGATCCTGGTCAACGTCACTCCGCGCGAGACCCGCGTGGCCGTGGTCGAGAACGGCATGCTGCAGGAGCTGCATATCGAGCGCGGCTGGCGCCGCGGCGTGGTGGGCAACATCTACAAGGGCCGGGTGCAGCGGGTGATGCCCGGCATGCAGGCGGCCTTCGTCGACATCGGCCTGGAGCGCACCGCGTTCCTGCACGCCAACGACGTGGTGCGCCCGGCCCAGCCCGAGGCGGTGGACGACACCCTGCCGCCGGTGCCGCAGCCGGTGCGGCCGGTGACCGAACTGCTGCGCGACGGCCAGGAAGTGATCGTGCAGGTGGTCAAGGACCCGATCGGCAGCAAGGGCGCGCGCCTGACCACGCAGCTGAGCATTCCCTCGCGCTACCTGGTGCTGCTGCCGCAGTCGCGGGTGATCGGCGTCTCGGCGCGGATCGAGGAAGAGGCCGAGCGCGCGCGCCTGAAGGCCCTGGTTGCAGAGGCCTCGCCGGCCGACGAGTCGCTGGGCTACATCGTGCGCACCAATGCCGAGGGCCAGCCGGCCGAGGCGCTGGCCGAGGACCTGGCCTACCTGTCGCGGGTCTGGAACATCGTCGGCAAGCGTTCGCGCGAGGCGCCGGTGCAGACCTGCATCTACGAGGACCTGAGCCTGCCGCTGCGCGCGGTGCGCGACCTGATCCGCAAGGACGTGGAGAAGGTCAAGGTCGACTCGCGCGAGACCTACGAGCGCCTGCAGGCGTTCGTCGCCAAGTACATGCCGGTGCTGGCCGAGCGCATCGAGCTGTACACCGGCAACCGCCCGATCTTCGACCTGTACGGGGTCGAGGACGAGATCCAGCGCGCGCTGGACAAGGAAGTGCCGCTGAAATCCGGCGGGTATCTCGTGATCGACCAGACCGAGGCGATGACCACGGTCGACGTGAACACCGGCTCCTTCGTCGGCCAGCGCAACCTCGAGGAGACGGTGTACCGCACCAACCTCGAGGCGGCGCAGGCGGTGGCGCGCCAGCTGCGGCTGCGCAACCTCGGCGGGATCATCATCATCGACTTCATCGACATGGTCGACGAGGAGCACCGTCGCCAGGTGCTGCGCACGCTCGAGAAGTCGCTGGCCAAGGACCACGCCAAGACCACGGTCTACGACTTCTCGCCGCTGGGCCTGGTGGAGATGACCCGCAAGCGCACGGTCGAGAGCCTGCAGCGCCAGCTCAGCGAGACCTGCAACGCCTGCGGCGGCCGCGGCATGGTCAAGACGCCGGAAACGGTGACCTACGAGATCTTCCGCGAGATCGTGCGCGCGGTGCGCCAGTTCGAGGCCGAGCGGCTGCTGGTGATCGCCTCGCCGAAGGTGGTGGCGCGCATCACCGAGGACGAGTCGACCGCGGTGGCCGAGCTCGAGGAATTCCTCGGCAAGTCGATCCGCTTCCAGGCCGACGAGCAGTACCTGCAGGAACAGTTCGATGTCGTGCTGCTCTGACCCGGGCTGCCGCCGCGGAGTGGCGCAGGCGTGACCACGCCGTTCCGTCGCCGGCTGCGGCTGGCGCGACGCGGCGCGTGGTATGCGCTGGCGGCCGCGCTGGTCGCGCTCGCGCTGGTCGCCGGCGTGGTCAGCCGCCTGCTGCCGCTGGCTGAACGCCACCCCGACCGGGTGGCGGCGTGGCTGGAAGAACGTGCGGGCCGGCCGGTCGCCGTCGACCGGCTGCAGGCGCAGTGGACGCGGCGCGGACCCCTGCTGCGTTTCGAGGGCCTGCGCATCGGCGACGGCGCCGGCGCGGTGCGCATCGGTGCGGCCGAAATGCTGGTCTCGCAGTACGCCGGCCTGCTGCCTGGGCGCGCGTTCACCGAGCTGCGCCTGCGCGGCCTGCAGCTGACCCTGGAGCGCCTCGACGACGGGCGCTGGCAGGTGCGCGGGCTGCCCGGCGCCGACCAGTCCGACGGTGATCCGTTCGCCACGCTCGAGCGCCTGGGCGAACTGCAGGTGATCGGCGGACAGCTGACGGTCGATGCCCCCGCGTTCGCACCCGAAACCACGCTGCCGCGCATCGACCTGCGCCTGCAGGTGGACGGGGCGCGCGTGCGCGCCGCCGCGCGCGCCTGGATCGATCCCGCGGCCGAGCCGCTGGACCTGGCGCTCGACCTGGACCGCCACCAGGGCGACGGCCGCGCCTACGCCGCCGCGCTGCACGCCAACGTCGGCGCCTGGGCGCCACTGCTG
>JAEXTE010000270.1 GCA_023453655.1 Pseudomonadota bacterium | reverse complement strand
CCAGCGCGTAGAACGCGATCGCGCCGACGAAGGTCGGCGGCAGCGGCCAGCCGTAGCGCGCGGCCTGGGTGACCGTGCCGTAGAACGTCCACGACGTGCAGTGCACCGCCAGCGACAGCGCGTAGACATGCTTCCAGTGCCGGGCCAGCACGCCGGTGCTGCGCTCGGCGTGCACCGCGATGCCGAACAACAGGGCCAGCCACAGCACGGCCGCGACGACCACCACGCCGATGCTCAGCACCGCGACCGCTTCCCCACGTCCTGCCTCACCGCCCTGCCGCTACAGCGCGCGAGCATAACGCGAAGGGCCGCGGACGGATCCGCGGCCCTGGCCAGGGCGGCGCGGACGCCGCCCAAGTCCGCGCATGCTCAGAAGTCGTAGCGCGCGGTGAGGCTGTACTGGCGCGGCGGCCCGTAGAAGCCGGTGAGCACGCCGAGGCCGGAGCTGACCAGGTTGTAGCCGGTGGTGCGGTACTCCTCGTCGGCCAGGTTGGTGCCCTGCAGCGAGAAGGACCAGGCGTCGTTGGCCCGCCAGATCACGCCGGCGCTGACCAGGCCATAGCCGCCCTGCTTGATCTCGGGGCTGAGGTCGGTGGTCGGCCACACCTCGGACTGGTAGGAGTAGCCCACCCGCGCGGACAGGTTGCCGCCGCCGGCCAGGTCGGTGCGGTACTCCACGTTGATCGCGCCGGAGAACTCGGGCGCATTGGTGAAGTACTGGGTGTCGGCGATGTTGACGCCGCCGCTCATGAACTCGTCGTACTTGGCGTCCAGCCAGGCCAGGTTGCCGCTGACCAGCCAGTGCTGGCTGGGCATGAACTGGTACTCGGCCTCGACGCCGGTCACCGTGCCCTTGCCGGCATTGGTGAAGTCGCCGAAGAAGCCGCCGCCCGGCAGCGCGGTGAACACCGACAGCTGGATGTCCTCGTAGATGTTGTGGAACGCGGCCAGGTTCAGGAACAGGCGCTGGTCGAGGAGGCCCATCTTGGTGCCGATCTCGAAGCTGTCCACGCTCTCGTCGTCGAACGGCTCGCCCGAGCGCGGCACCGCGGTGGTGTTGGCGCGGATGTTGTAGCCGCCGGACTTGAAGCCGCGCGAGGCCAGCCCGTAGATCATGATCTCGGGGGTCAGCTGGAAGTCCAGCGAGACCTTCGGAGAGACGTTCTTGAAGTTGACGGTCTTGTCGAAGTCGGCGGCGACCGCGCCGTTGGGCACGGTGAAGCTGTCGTCGGTGTAGCCGATGTTGTAGGCCACCGCGTGCTTGTCCTCGTCGGTGTAGCGCGCGCCGACGTCCAGCTTCAGCCGGTCGGTGAGGTCGTGGGTCCAGTCGGCGTACAGGGCGATCGCCTTGGTGTTGACGTAGCCCTGGGTGTCGCCGAAGGAGATGTTGAAGAAGTTGTTGAGGACCTGGCCACCGGCATCGCCGTTGAAGTGGTACAGGCCCACCACGCCGCGGCCGCGTCCGCCGGCGTCGTAGTTGACCTGCAGCTCGTTGGTGACCTGCTGGTCGCTGTAGAACGCCTTCACGTCGGCGATCTTCTCGGGCAGCGTGTCGAAGTCGATGTTGGTCTCGGTGTCGGACTCGCGCTTGGCGACCACGTACTTCAGCGACCAGTCCTCGCTGGGACGCCAGTTCACCGTCGCCGAGATGCCCTTCATCTCGGTGTCGTTGACGTTGGGCATGCCGCTGCGGATGTCGTAGCGGCTGTCCATCGGCGCGCCGCCGGTGACCGGGACCAATACGTTGTTGTTGGGCGCCAGCATCTTCGCCCCGCGCACGCCGGACTGGTCGTCGATCCAGTCGAAGGCGAACTGCACGTCGAAGTCCTCGTGCGAATAGGCGCCCAGCTGCATGCGCAGCGCGTTGATCTCCTTGTCGCTGACTTCCTGGCCGTTGGCCAGGTTGGTGCCGAAGCCGTCGCGGTTCATGCTGGCCACGGCGACGCGTCCGCGCAGGCCGCTATCCTGCCCGCCGATCGCGCCGCCGATGGCGGCCTTGGCGTCGAGCTGGTTGAAGTTGCCCACCGTGATCGAGCCGAAGCCGGTGGTCTCGGTCGGCAGCCCGCGCGAGATGTACTTGATCGCGCCGCCGATGGTGTTCTTGCCGTACAGCGTGCCCTGCGGGCCGCGCAGGACCTCGATGCGCTCGACGTCGAACACGTCCAGCAGCGCGCCCTGCGGACGGGCGATGTAGACGTCGTCCAGGTAGATGCCCACGCCCGGGTCCACGCCCCACAGCGGGTCGGCCTGGCCGATGCCGCGGATGTAGGCGGTGACCGTGCTGGTCGAACCCCGGGCGGCGTAGATGGTGAGGTTCGGCACCTGCGCATCCAGGTCGCCGATGTCCTTGACGTTGAGCTTGTCGATGGTCTCGGCGGTGAACGCGGTGACCGCCACCGGGACATCCTGCAGGGTCTCCTCGCGCTTGCGCGCGGTCACCTTGACCGCGTCCAGGGTGGTGGCGCTGGAACCCGGCGACGGCGCGGCGCCCGCCTCCTGCGCGAAGGCGCCGGGCGCGGCGAGGCCCATGGCGACGGCCAGGCTCAGGGTGGTTCTCAGGTTGCGCTTCATCGTCGGTACCCCTCCCAGGGATGCAGTGCGGACGGCCTGCAGGGCCGCATGCGAGAGAGGTTAGGGAGGGCGCGCGCGCGGCGGCATCGTACCTTCGGACAATGGGCCGGCACCGCGGCCCTTGCCGACACTGGCCGCCGGTTTCCGGGCGCCACGCGCCGAAGGCTCACGCACATGGACTTCCTGATCGTGCTCGGCGCGCTGTGCTTCCTGATGCTGGTCGCCTATCGCGGCTACAGCGTCATCCTGTTCGCACCGATCGCGGCGATGGGAGCGGTCCTGCTCAGCGATCCCTCGCTGGTCGCGCCGATGTTCACCGGCCTGTTCATGGACAAGATGGTCGGCTTCCTGAAGCTGTATTTCCCCGTGTTCCTGCTGGGCGCGGTGTTCGGCAAGCTGATCGAGATCTCCGGCTTCTCCAAGTCGATCGTGGCCGCCACCATCCGCGTGGTGGG
>JAEXTE010000060.1 GCA_023453655.1 Pseudomonadota bacterium | reverse complement strand
GCACAGGGCCGCGATGTCGGCTGCCTCGCCCGCCGCGAGCGCCGCCTGCGCCGCGCCCGCCATCAGCGTGCGCTGCGCGGGGCCCTTGGCCGGCAGGGTTTCGATGCAGCGCAGCTCGCCTCCGTCGCCGTGGAGGACGATGCCCTGCAGGCGTTCGGCCAGCGCCCGGTCGCGCGGCACCAGGCGCAGCGCCCAGTGCGCGGGCGTGCCCTGCGCGTCGACCGTGTAGTGCCGGCGCAGCGCCTCGACGTCGCCCGACAGCAGCGCGCCGAAACTGGTCTGCAGCGCCGCCAGTTCCGGTGCGCGGGTCAGCGCGAAGCGGCGCTCCGGCCTGCCCTCGCGCGCCAGCACCGCGTGGCCGTCGCGGATCGTGGTGGTCTCGGCATAGGGCGCGCGCACCTCGCGCACCAGGGTGTCGGCATCCGGGCGCCGGTATTCGCCCGACAGCCGCAGCGGCGCCTTGAGCATCGGCGATTCGCGCACCTCGACGAACGGCGTGGCCGCCGGGACCGGGCGCGCCAGGCCGCGCAGGATCGCCGCGCTATCGGGGCCGGCCTGCGCCCAGGCCGGCGGCAGCGCCGCGAACAGGACCAGGCAGGCCGCCAGCCGGCGCTCCCGGTGGGACGCCCGCCGGCGCGGCGTGCGGAGCTTGCTCGTGTTCGTCGACATGCCAGAAATCGTAGAAGTTGAACCAGTTGTAGGGAGCGTGCCGCGCGTGATGTTCCAGCCTGCCCGCGTAACGCTCGATGAGCGTGGCCAGGGCCTCGTCGCGGCGGCCGCGCGGCAGGTCGATGCCGTCGCTGAACTCCTCGAAGGCCAGCCGGTAACGGTTGCCGCCACGATACAGGCCGAACCCCAGCATCACCGGCAGGCGCAGCACCGCCGCCATCTGCCACGGTGCGAGCGGGAAACGGGCCGGCGCGCCGAAGAACGGCACGCGAACGGCGCGCTGCCCGGGCAGGGCGCGATCGACCAGCAGCGCCACCAGCGCGCCCTCGCTGGCCGCCTGCTGGATCTGCAGCATCAGCGCGGGGCCGTCCTGGCCGGCGTCGATCACGCCGGCGGCGATCTCCGGCGCGAGCGCGTCGAGCACCTGGGTGACCGCCTTGCTGTGCGCCTTGTCCAGCACCACGCGCAGCTTGAGCCCGGGCCGCTTCCGCGACAGCACGCGCATGACCTCGAAGCTGCCCAGGTGGGAGCCGAACAGCAGCACCCCACGCCCCTCGTCCACCTTGGCCGCGAGCGCCTCCAGTCCGCTGACCTCGATGCGGAAGCGGCGCTCCTCGCCATCGAGCAGGAACACGCGGTCGAGGATGGTCGAGGCGAAGGCGTGCACGTGGCGCGCGCCGTCGAGCAGGGTCGCCGGCCGTCCCAGCGCACGCCCGAGGAAGTCGATCGAAGCGCGCCGCTCCGGGCCGCGCCGCAGCAGGAAATACAGGCTGATCGGGTACAGCAGCAGCCGGGCGAGCGGGCGCCCGCCGTAGCGGCCGACCATGCGCATCGTCCAGGCGCCGATCCGCCCGCCGCCTTCCGGCCGCTGTTTCCAGTCCACGCTCATGGCTGCGCCCGCGCCCCCCCGGCGGCGATGTCCCCGCTGGCGATTGTCGCCCCGCCGCGCAGCACGTGGAACCGCCAGCGCGCGTCCGGCGGGCCTGCCAGCGTCTCCAGTTCGATCCGCGCGGTCTCCCCCGGCAGCAGCGGCTGCAGGAACTTCACCCGCCCCAGGCGCAGGGCGCCCTGCAGGCCGTGGGCCTGTTCGATGGCCTCGACCACGCGGTCGAGCACCACCACGCCCGGCACCACCGGACGGCCCGGGAAGTGCCCGGGCAGGCAGGGATGCCCCGGGTCGATCACGAACTCCAGCACCAGCTACTCCCAGCCGTCGAGGATCGCCTGGACGCGCGCCTGCGCCTGCTCGGCCAGCATCTGGCGGGACACCGGACGGCCGTCCACGCGGGTCCGCAGCGGCACGCCGAACCCGACCCGGATCGTACCGGGCCGCACCCGGAAGAAACCGTCGACGGGCAGCACGCGGCCGGCGCCGTGCAGGGCCACCGGCACCACGTCCACGCCCGCATCGATCGCCGACTGCAGGGAACCGGCCTTGAACGGGCCCATCGTGCCGTCGCGGCTGCGGGTGCCCTCGGGGAACAGGCACAGGCTCTGCCCGTCGGCCAGCAGGGCGGCGGCCTGGCGCCGGAACAGCGCGCCGGCGCGGGCGCTGTCGCGCACGATGAACAGCATGCCGGTCGCGCAGGCATACCAGCCCACGAACGGCACCCGCTTCATTTCCTGCTTGAGCAGGAAGCGCAACGGCACCGGGATCGCGCGGAACAGCGCGCAGATGTCGATCACCGACTGGTGGTTGGCGACGAACAGGCAGGGCCGCGAGAAATCGATCCGCTCCCGGCCCTCGACCTGCAGCCGCGCGCCGGCGCCCCACAGCAGGCCGGGCGCCCAGCAGCGCGCGGCCATGCGCAGCGGCAGCCGTGCGCCGGGGCCGGAGAACGGCCGCACCAGCAGCGCCAGGGTGATCCAGCCCGCCGTCCACGCCAGCGTGAAGGCGAACTGCACCGTGTTCCAGACGCGCCAGGCCAGGCCGTCGCCGCGAGGTGCGGGCATGGCGCCCGCCCCGCCGTCGGCAGCGCCGTCCACCGCCTCCCCGGGCGGATCCGCCCGCAGCCCGTGCCCGGTCATGCCGTCCATCAGCGCAGGAAATCCCGCCAGAACGCGGGCCCGAGCCCGCCGAGGCGGCGCAGGAAGCCGAAGAAGCCCTGCTCGCGGTCGGGGAAACGGCGCCGCCGCCACTGGAACTCGAGCGCGAACAGCCCGCCCACCAGCCCGTAGTTGAGCAGGTTGGCGAACCAGGACCACTGCTCGTGCGTGATCGGATACGGCGACGCGACCCCGGCCTGGGCCAGCAGTCCGCCCGGCTCGGCCAGCAGGGCCAGCACCAGGTTGGCCAGGCCGAGGAGGACCAGCGCCCCGGTCCACAGCCCGGTGAGGCTGCGGGCGTAGGCGGCCACGTCCGGTCGCAGCTGCGCCGGCGGGACGCCATCCAGGCCCGACACGATGCGGGTGATCAGCGGCACCCGCCCCGGCGCCAGGCTGCGGCCGAACACCCAGGCCACGAGCGCGACGAAGGCGACCGGCGCGACCAGCAGCGGCAGCGTCGCCAGCCCGGCGCGGTACAGCCACCAGCTGCCGGCGACCAATGCGACCGTCACCGGGAACGCCCAGGCGCGCAGCCGCGCCAGCGGCGCGATCATCACCAGCAGCACCAGCACCAGCAGCGCGGCCAGGGCCAGGCGCGCGTCGCCGCCGGCGCTGGCG
>JAEXTE010000125.1 GCA_023453655.1 Pseudomonadota bacterium | reverse complement strand
CGGCCCGCCCGCGCGACCAGCGGTGCGGGCCGCCGCCCGAACGGCATGCCGCGTGGACGCTTGGCGTTAGACTGCGTCCACGCCCGCAGCGGAGCCTGCCCCATGCCCTGGTTGTTCCTGTTGCTCGCGGTCGCCGCGCTGGCGATCGCCTTCATGACCTCGTCCGTGGCACTGGTGGTGATCTGCCTGGTCGCGGCGCTGGTGCTGCTGTGCCTCTGGATCCTGGGCCTGCTGTCGCAGCGGATCGATACGCAGAGTCGGGACGACAGCCAGATGCTCGATCCACGCGAGCTGCAGCGCATGCGCGAACTGGCCGAGGCGCGCCGTGCCGCCGCGACGCCCGGAGTGCCCGCTCCCGCCCCCGCGACCGCCGACGAGTCGCAGCTCCGGTGAGCATGCGTCACGGGGGGCGCGACGCATGAGCTGCCGCCTCAGCGTCAACCTCAACAAGATCGCGGTGCTGCGCAATTCGCGCGGCGGCGTCGAGCCCGACATCCTGCGCGCGGCCACGACCTGCCTCGACGCGGGGGCCCACGGCATCACCGTGCACCCGCGCCCCGATGCACGCCACACCCGCCACGACGACGTCGTGGCGCTGTCCGCCCTGTGCGATGCGCGCGGCGTGGAGTTCAACCTCGAAGGCAATCCGTTCGCGCCACCGCGCGAGGGCTACGCCGGTTTCGTCGCCCTGTGCGAACTGGTGCGCCCCGCCCAGGCGACCCTGGTGCCGGACGCGGATGCCCAGCTGACCTCCGACCACGGCTTCGATTTCGTGCGCGATGGCGCGTCGCTCGCACCGCTGGTCGCCCGGCTCAGGGCGCTGGGCTGCCGGGTCAGCCTGTTCGCCGACGCCGGCTGCGACGTGGGAGCCGCCGCGGCCATCGGCGCCGACCGGCTCGAGCTCTATACCGGCCCGTGGGCCGAAGCGTTCTCTTCCGGACACGGGGCCGAGGCGCTGCCCGCCTTCGCCGCAACGGCCCGCGCGGCGACGGACGCAGGCCTGGGCATCAATGCCGGCCACGACCTGAGCCAGGCCAATCTGGGCGCCTTCCTCGCCGCCGTTCCGGGCGTCGAGGAGGTCTCGATCGGCCACGCCCTGATCGGCGAGGCCCTGTACGACGGCCTCGCCACCACCGTCTCGCGCTACCTGGCGATCATCGACCGCGCCGGCTGAGCGCGCCGGCTCACTGCCGCAGGAACCCGATCCGCGCCAGGCCCGCCCGCTCGGCCTCGGCCAGGACCTGCACCACCGCCTGGTAGTCGGCGTCGCCGGCGGCGTCGATCTGCAGCATCGGCTGCGTCTCCACTCCTCCGCGTGCGGCTTCCCGCATCCGCTCCACCAGCTGCGTGCGGCTGGTGTCCTCGCCGTTCCAGAACAGTTCGCCCGAGGCGGCGATGCGCAGCGTGACCGGCGCCGCCGGCTGCCGGTCCGGCGGGCTCGCCTGGGGAAGGTCGAGGTCGATGGACCGCGACAGCGCCGGCGCGGTAACCATGAAGATGATGAGCAGGACCAGCAGGACGTCGCACAACGGAATGATGTTGATCTCGGCCATCGCGGGATCCCCGCGGTCGGCCCGGCTGCCGTACGCCATGACGCACCTCCTGCCTGGGTGGATGCGCCTTCGACGCTACGCCGCCCTTCCCCCGCCCCGCAAGTACGACCTTGGTCGGCCCTGCCACGCCCAAAAAAAACGCCGCCCGATGGGCGGCGTTGAAGATTGCTGCGGTAAGCGGCCGGCGCGCTGCAGGCGACGCCGGACGGTCGTGCGGTTACTTCTTGACGAAACCGATCTTCTGCATGTGCGCGTTCTTGGCCGAGGCGAGCACCTTGGCCAGCACGCCGTACTCCGCGTCCTCGCTCATGTCGATCTCCAGCGTCGGCTGGTTGGCCGGATCGCGCTGGACCTCGGCATCCATCATCTGGCGCAGCGCCGAAATCGGAGTCGGGCTGTCGTTCCAGTAGACGGTGCCACCCGCGTCGATCCGCAGGCGGATCGGCTCGGGCGGATCCTGCGGGTTCGTCGGCGGATTGAGCGAGCGCTGCGGAAGGTCGATGTCGATCGGATAGGACACCTGCGGCGCGGTGACCATGAAGATGATCAACAGCACCAGCATGATGTCGCACAGCGGAATGATGTTGATCTCGGCCATCGGCGCGCCATCACCACCACCGGATGAAAAAGCCATCGTGCGTTCTCCGATCAGTTCTTTTCGCGGGCCGAGACGAAGCCCACCTTGCGCATGCCCTTCTGCTGCGCAAGGGTCACCACCTCGTTGACGATCCGGTACGGCGTGGTCGCGTCGCCACGCACGTTGACGGCGGGTTGCGGCGTCTTCTGCGCTTCCACCGCCAGCGTGCTGTCGAGCACGTCCAGCGTCACCGGCTGGTCGTTGAGGTACAGGTTGCCATTGGACGTGATCGCGACGGTCAGCGGAGGCGCGGGAGGCGCCTCGCTGGGACGTTCGTCGAGATTGGCCTCGGGCAGGTCGACCTTGACCTTGTGGGCCATGAGCGGCGCGGTGACCATGAAGATGATCAGCAGCACCAGCATCACGTCGACCAGCGGCACGATGTTGATCGTGGCGTTGACCTTGTCGTGGCCGCCGTCACCGCCTGAGCTGAAGGCCATGTCGGATCTCCGTCAGTCTGGTATCGATCAGCGGGCTTCGCCGACGCGGGCGCCCGTGGCGAAGAAGTCGTGCAGGTCGTGCGCGAAGGTGTCGAGCTTGGCATTCACGCCGCGGTTGAGGCGGACGAAGAAGTTGTAGCCCAGCACCGCCGGGATCGCGACGGCCAGACCGATCGCGGTCATGATCAGCGCCTCGCCCACGGGACCCGCGACCGCGCCGATGTCGGCCTGGCCGGTGGCACCGATGCGGATCAGCGCGTTGTAGATGCCCCACACCGTGCCGAGCAGGCCGACGAACGGCGCGGTCGCACCGACGGTGGCGAGCACGGTCAGGCCGTCTTCCAGACCGGCCGATTCGCGGGTCACGGCCTGGCGCAGGGCGCGGTCCACGAACTCGGAGCGGCTGAGCGACTCGGCCAGGCGCGAACCGTCATGGCGCTGGTGGTGCGCGGCGGCCTGGGCGGCGTCCAGCGCGACCTTGGAGAAAGGTTCGCTGCGCGGCTGCTCTTCCATGAAGCGGATCGCGTCCTGCGCGTTGGGGGTTTCCCAGAAGGTGGCGATGACGCGGTCGGAATTCGACTTCAGGCGGATGTGCTTGAAGAAGTTGTAGATGATCCAGTAGATCGAGAGCACCGACATGAGGATCAGGACGATGAACACGATCCAGTTGACCACTGTCATGTGTTCGATCAGGTTCGCGAAGCCCATCTGGGTCAGTGCTTCGGCGTTGCCTCCGGTCGATGGGGCGGCGGTGGTTTCCTGCAGCATGACGCTTACCTTTTTGAATGTTGTTGAAGTGTAGGAGTGGAACGGTGTAACGCGTGGAACTGTTGCGGGTCGATCAGCCGCCGAGGTTGAAGTCCACCGGCACGCGGACGCGCCCGGCGGCCGGCTGGCCATTGACGATCGAGGGGTTGAAACGCCACCTGCGTGCGGCCTGCATCGCGGCGCGGTCGAGATCGCGGTTGCGGCTGGACTTCTCGACCGACACGTTGGTCACGTTGCCGTTCGCGTCCACGTCCACCACCAGGATCACGGTGCCCTCGATGCCGGCGCGCAGGGCGGACGGCGGGTACTGCGGAGGATTCATGGCGCGCGAGGAGATGTCGACGCTGGCACCGATGTCCGGCTGGGCCGCGGGCGGCGCAGGCGGGGCCGGCGGCGGCGCGGGCGTGTCGACCGGCGACGGCTCGTCGAACACCACCGGCGGCTCTTCCGGCGGAGGCGGCAGCGGCGTCGGCTGCGGCGGCACCAGCTCCTTGATCGGCTGGGGCTTGGGCGGCTCCGGCGGCGGCGGCGGCGGGGGGGGCGGCGGCGGCGGCGGCTCGATGATCACCACGCGGGTGGCATCGTCGTCCTGCTTCTCGGCTTGGGGCGGGGTGGCAGGCGCCAGCAGCAGCAGAAGCGCCGCGGCGTGGATCGCCACCACCAGGGTGAAGCCGGCGATTCGCGCCCAGTCCAGACCTTCGTCTTCGTCTTTCTTGTCGGTCTTCGGCAAGCGGTCGGTCATGCGTTGAACTCAAGTCTGGCCGGGCGCCGCGCGCCCGGGTTCGTGTCGTATCCGCTGCCGGCATTTCGGCGACGGGAATTTCCAAGCTTATACCAATCCGCGGGCGCGATACCAACCGGTTTCCCACGTGACGCAGGATCAGTTGCTCCTGGAAAGAATGCGCTTGGCCTCGTCCGGATTCTTGATCCCCTTGTCAAGTGCCGCCTGCGCGGCCTGCTTCGCTTCGGGCAGGCGGCCCTCGTTGGCCAGCAGCTTGGACAGGTTGAGATAGGTTTCGCCGGTGGGGGCCAGCGGCGCGGCCTTCTGGTAGGCCTCGATGGCCTGCGGGATCTGCTGCGGCTCGCCGAAATAGTAGGCCTGGGCGAGGGCGACGTAGGTCTGGTGGTCGGGCTTGAGGATGTTCTTCTGCAGGCCTTCGTTGATGATCTCGATGGCCTTGGCCTGGGCGTCGTCCAGGCTCAGGTACGAGGCCATCAGGTTGCGGTACTCGCGTTCCTCGGTCAGCTCGCCCTTGGCGCGCAGGCCTTCGTACACCGCGGCGGCCTTGTCGTACTGGTCGGTCTGCAGGTAGGTGGCGGCGAGGTTGAGCTGCGAGCGCTTGTCGTCGGGCGTGCGCGCGGCGATCTGCTCGGCCAGGCGGCTGGCCTCGGCGCCCTGGCCGGCTTCGGCATAGGCGGCCATCAGCAGCTGCTGGTACTCGGGCTTGGCGTCGGCCGCCTCGGCCAGCGGGCGCAGCACTGCGATCGCCTCGGGGTAACGCTCCATGCGCAGCAGCACGTTGCCCTTGAGTGCGGCGATGGCCGGGTCGGTGGTGCCGGTCTCGGTGAGCAGCTGCTCGATGGTCGCCAGCGCCTGGTCGTAGCGCTCGTCCTGGGCGTGCAGCTGGGCCAGGATGTACATGACCTCGTAATGCTCTTCGTTCTTCAGGCCATTGAACTGCAGCGCCTGCTGGAAGTACTCCACCGCCTTGGCGTCGTCCTGGCCGAGCACGGTCGCGCCGGCGATGCGCGCGGCCATCGACTTGTCGTAATCGTTGGACTTCCCGTCGGCGATGATCTCGGCGGCCAGGCTCTGGGTCGTCTCGACGTCCTGCGCTTCGTACGCATCCGAGAGCTTGCCCAAGCGCGCCGAGGCCGAACGCGAGGCCTTGCCTTCCGGCTCCTGGCGGGTGGCGCCGGCATAGCGGGGCGCAGGCTTGTCGGCCTGGGTCTCGTTCTTCTTGGCGTTGCGCTCGGCCCGACGCTCCTCGGCGCGCGTCGGCGCGCCCTGCGCCAGCGCGGTGGTCGTGGCCAGCAGCAGGCCGGTGGCCATCATCGCGGTCAGCAGGCGGGTGGGGAGCATCGTCTTGGGCATGGGTCTCACCTTGTTTCATGCGCCGGCCGGCGCAAGGGCTGGGAAGGATGTCGTGAAGCGGGCGGCGCGGGAAGTCCCGCGGCGGATCAGCCGCAGCTGGGGCGGCGCCCGGCGGCGCGGGCCTGTTCCCAGGTCGGCACCAGCTGGTCGGCGCGCGCCTGCAGTTCGGCGATGCGGCTCTGCGGGTCCGGATGCGTGGACAGCCACTGCGGCGGGCGGTTGCCGCCGGCGGAGATCATGTTCTGCCACAGGGCCACCGCGGCGCGCGGATCGAAGCCGGCCTGGGCCATCATCCGCTGGCCGACCACGTCGGCCTCGGTCTCCTGGGCGCGGGAGCCGGGCAGCAGGAAGCCGGTCTGGGCCAGGATGCTGCCGCCCTGGGTGGCAAGCGCACCGTAGTCGCCGGCCAGCGCGCCGAGCAGCTGCACTGCGCCGGAGGCGCCCATCTGCCGGGTGATGCGTTCGTCGTGGTGGCGCTCGACCACGTGGCCGATCTCGTGCGCAACCACCGCGGCCAGCTGGTCCTGGTTCCGGGCGACGTCGAACAGGCCGGTGTTGATGCCGACCTTGCCGCCGGGCAGGGCGTAGGCGTTGGGTTCCTTCTCGGCGAAGACCGCGCTTTCCCAGGCGAAGGCGCGCTGGCCCGCCGGCAGCTGGCGCACCAGCGCGTCGACCACGCAGCGCACATACGCGTTCTGGCGCGCGTCGGTGCTCAGCGGGCCCTTCTGCTTGGCTTCGGTGAATGCCTGCGCGCCGAGCTGGTTGAGCTGCTGCTCGGAAACCGCGCCGACGTACTGGGTCCGTCCAGTCGAGGAGGTGGTGGTGGCACATGCCGCGAGCGACGCGACGATGACCAGCGATGCGATGGTGTGCCTCATGGGGGGGACCCTTGCGTTTCGCCGCGAGTGTGGCGGCGGACGTCTTAAGTTTTCGTCAATCCGGCGGCGCCAGGCGCCGCCGGGAAAAGGCGCAGGGTCCCTTGCGCCTCGGTGGTGCGGACGGTGTTTCCGCCGCGTGAACGCCGCGGCGGTCCGCGTCAGATATCCAGGTTGGACACCTTCAGCGCGTTGTCCTCGATGAATTCCCGACGCGGCTCGACCACGTCGCCCATCAGGGTACTGAAGATCTGGTCGGCGGCAACCGCGTCCTCGATCCGCACCTGCAGCAGGCGCCTGGTCTCGGGGTTGACCGTGGTGTCCCAGAGCTGCTCGGGGTTCATCTCGCCCAGGCCCTTGAAGCGCTGGATCTGGCGGCCCTTCTTGGCTTCTTCCAACAGCCAGGCCTGGGCCTGGGCGAAGCTGGTGATGGCCTGGGCGCGGTTGCCGCGCAGGATCTGCGCACCCTCTCGGATCAGGCCATGCAGCAGGGCCGCGGCCTCCTTGAGCGCGCGCAGCTCGCCGCCCTCGAACGCCGACAGCGGCAGCACCTGCACCGCCTCGACGCCCATGTGGCGGCGTCGGGCGATCAGCGCGGCGGGGCGGTCCTCGCGTGCCGGCTGCCATTCCAGTGCGTAGCGCGGACGGCCCAGGCCATCGCGGTTGAGGCGCTTTTCCAGCACTTCGAGCTCATGCCGCTCGTCGGTGTTGGCGCTCAGGGCTTCCGGGTCGAGCGGGGTGAAATCGATCAGCGCCTCGAGCAGCAGCGGGTCGTAGCGGTGCGCGTTGCGGGCGATCGCCTCGCGCGCGCCGGCATAGGCCAGCAGCAGTTTCTCCAGCGCGGGGCCTTCGATCGGCGGCTCGCCGTCGGCCGGCACCAGCGCGGCGCCTTCCACGGCGTTGCCGGCCAGGTAGGCGTCGAGCGCCGCGTCGTCCTTGAGGTAGAGCTCGGTCTTGCCCTGCTTGATCTTGTACAGCGGCGGCAGGCCGATGTAGATGTGGCCGCGCTCGAGCAGCTCCGGCATCTGCCGGTAGAAGAAGGTCAGCAGCAGGGTGCGGATGTGCGAGCCGTCCACGTCCGCGTCGGTCATGATGATGATGCGGTGGTAGCGCAGCTTGTCCGGGTTGTACTCGTCCTTGCCGATGCCGGTGCCCAGCGCGGTGATCAGGGTGCCGACCTCGGCGCTGGAGAGCATGCGGTCGAAGCGCGCGCGCTCGACGTTGAGGATCTTGCCGCGCAGCGGCAGCACCGCCTGGTTCTTGCGGTTGCGGCCCTGCTTGGCCGAGCCGCCCGCCGAGTCGCCCTCGACGATGAACAGTTCGCTCAGGGCCGGATCCTTTTCCTGGCAGTCGGCGAGCTTGCCCGGCAGGCCCGCGATATCCAGCGCGCCCTTGCGGCGGGTCAGGTCGCGGGCCTTGCGCGCCGCCTCGCGCGCGCGCGCCGCGTCGACGATCTTGCCGGCGATGGCCTTGGCCTCGTTGGGGTGTTCCTGCAGGAACTCCTCCAAACGTGCAGCGAACGTGCTGTCAACAACCGGTCTCACATCCGATGAGACCAGCTTTTCCTTGGTCTGCGAAGAAAAGCTCG
>JAEXTE010000038.1 GCA_023453655.1 Pseudomonadota bacterium | reverse complement strand
CGCTACGAGAGCTTCGCCGAGGAGTTCAGCACCATCCTGCAGCGCCAGAGTTCGATCGAGTAGGCGGGGGCTCCGATGTCCGGAAGCATCATCCACCGCAAGCGGCGCAAGCTGAAGTCCGAGATCAACGTCGTGCCCTACATCGACGTGATGCTCGTGCTGTTGATCATCTTCATGGTGACCGCGCCGCTGCTGACGCTCAGCGTCGACGTCAAGCTGCCTTCGTCCGAGGCGCGGGCGACCCAGGAACGCACCGATCCGGTGATCGTCATCGCCTATCCCGACGGCAGCCTGGGACTGCAGCTGCCCGGCGATGGGCGCCCGCGCGTCATCGACGCGACGCAGATGGAAGGCATGCTCGCTCCCATCCGCGAGCAGCAGGGCAACGACTTCCGGGTCATGGTGGCCGCGCAGGGCGATGCGCCCTACCAGAACGTGCTCGATGCGATGGACGTGCTGCGCCGCGCGAAGGTGAGCAACGTCAGCCTGATGACCAACGCGGGCGGTGATGCACGCTGACGCCCTCCAGCGTCCCGCCGGGACGCCGCCGGAAGAAGGCCTGGGCCGGGCGATCGCCGGGGCCCTGGTCGTGCACGTGCTGGTGCTGGCGATGCTGCTGCTGTCGCCCCTGCTGAGCTGGGACCCGGACCGCATCAGCGTGGCCGGCGCGCCGTCGATGGAAGCGGTGCTGGATGTCTCCAGCGCCGACCAGCGCGCCGTCGAGCGCGCGCTGGCGCTCGATCCCGAACCGGTGCCGCAGCCCGTGGTGGAGCCGTTGCCGCAGCCGATCGACGAGGACGTCGCGCCGCCCCCGCAGCCGCTGCCCGAGCCGGTTCCCGAGGAGGCGCCGGTCGAACGCCAGCCCACGCCGCAGGAGCGGGTGCCAGATCCGGAGCCGGTCAACCAGGAAGAAGTGCGCCGCGATGCCGAGGCCGAGCGTGCCCGCGTGGATCGGGAACAGGAGGAGAAGCGCCGCCAGGAGCAGATCGACCTGACCGAGCGCAAGCGCCAGGAAGAGGCCGAGCAGAAGCGGCGCCTGGCCCAGCAGCAGCTGGAGAAGATCCGCGCCGAACGCGAGAAGCTCGAACGCGAGCAGCGCCAGGCCCAGCAGCGGCTGCAGCAGATCGCCGACCAGCAGGCGCGGCAAGCCTCCGACCAGGCGCAGTCCTCGTCCGCGCCGCCGCCGCCCGGGAACCAGGGCGTCGATACGGGTCTCGCCGCACGCTATGCCGCCGCGCTGCAGGAGGCGATCCTGCGCAACTGGACCCGGCCCGACACCGTGCCGATCGGCCAGCGCTGCCAGATCGTCATCCGCCAGATTCCGGGCGGCGAGGTGGTCGAAGCGCGCGTCAGTCCCTCGTGCCCCTACGACGAGCTCGGCCGGCGCTCGGTCGAGGCGGCCGTGCTCAAGGCGCAGCCGCTGCCCTATGCCGGCTTCGAGTCGGTCTTCCAGCGCACGATCACGCTCAACTTCGAGGCGCAGGACCGCTGAGCCAGCGCAGGCGGCGGCCGCGGGTCGACGCCACGGCGAAACCTTCACGCCACCGCGCGTAGCGTTCGCCCGGGCGACGTCGGGCGGTTGCGTGCTGCGCCTCTCGCACGGCCAAGGGCGACGGCCCCCGTTCGCGCACCGCTGAAGTCCATCGCCGTTCATCTTCGTGCGACGATTCCCCGCCAAGCTGTCGCCGCCTCATTCACGACCCTCGAGGGACTTCCCCGATGATTTTCAAACGCTGCCTGTTCGCCATGCTCGCTCTGCTGTTGCCGCTCGGCGCGGCCGCGCAGCAGCAGGGACTGGAGATCGACATCATCGGCGGCAACGCCTCGGCCCTGCCGATCGCCATCGTGCCGATGCCCTATCAGGGCGGCGGGACCGCGCCGGCCACCGACGTGGCCGCGGTGGTCCGTGCCGACCTCGAGCGCTCGGGCCAGTTCCGCGCGCTGCCCGAGCGCGACATGGTCTCCCGTCCGACCCGCGGCTCTGAGGTCGACTATCCGGCTTGGCGCGCGCTGCGCCAGGACTTCCTGGTGGTCGGCCGCGTGGCCGACGCCGGCTCGGGCAGCTACCGGGTCGAGTACGAACTGTTCGACGTGGCCAAGCAGGAGCGCCTGCTCGGCCTGGCCCTGACCGCGCCCGGCAGCGCGATGCGCGACGTGGCCCACCAGATGGCCGACGCCATCTACGAGAAGATCCTCGGCATCCGCGGCGCGTTCTGGACCCGCATCGCCTACGTCACCGCCACCGGCGCGGGGCAGGGCACCCGCTACGCGCTGATGGTCGCGGACGCCGACGGCTACAACCCGCAGACGGTGGTGCGCTCGAACGAACCGCTGCTGTCCCCGGCCTGGAGCCCTGACGGCACCCGCCTGGCCTACGTCAGCTTCGAGCGCGGCAACTCCTCGATCTACATCCAGAACATCACCACGGGCAGCCGCGAGCTGGTGTCCAGCTTCCGCGGCATCAACAGCGGGCCGGCGTTCTCGCCCGACGGCCGCCGCCTGGCGCTGACCCTCTCGCGCAGCGGCAACCCGGAGATCTACGTGATGGACCTGGGCAGCAAGGCCCTGACCCAGATCACCAACCAGTTCGGGATCGACACCGCGCCGGTCTGGAGTCCGGACGGCAACAGTCTCTACTTCACCTCCGACCGCGGCGGCCAGCCCCAGGTCTACCAGGTGTCGGCCTCCGGCGGTGGCGCCACCCGGGTGACCTTCGAGGGCAGGTACAACGCCGATCCGAGCATTTCCTGGGACGGCCAGAAGATCGCGGTGGCCCAGGGAGCCGGCAACACCTACCGGATCGCGGTGATGGACCGCAGCCTCGGTTCGCCGCGCTGGTCGACCATCTCCCCCGGCTCGCTGGACGAGTCCCCCAGCTTCGCCCCGAACGCCAGCATGATCCTCTACGCGGCGCGTGAAGGACGGCGGGGGGTCCTGTATGCTGTCTCGGCCGACGGCCGCGTGCGACAGCGCCTGGTCCTGGCCGACGGGGATGTACGCGAACCAGCGTGGGGGCCATACCGGACCCCCCGCTGACAAATCCTGCACAGCTATTCCATCAACCTGAACGTCCGTTTCAACGCCTGAGGATCGACGAGAATGAACACCAACAAGTCCGCCGTGCTCGGCAAGGCCGTGCTCATCGCAATGATGTGCGTCGCCATGGCCGCCTGTTCCAAGAAGGTCAAGGATGTCCCCCCGGCCGATACCACGCCGCCGCCGGCCCAGACGGGTGGAACCACTGCTCCGGGCGCCTACACCCCGGCGGACCTGGACACCGACGCCTGCCTGCGCCAGCGCGTGGTGTACTTCGACCTGGACCAGGACGCGCTGCGTCCGGAGTTCCAGGCCGCGATGTCGTGCCATGCCAAGTACCTGCGTGACCGTCCGTCCTCGCGCATCACCCTGGAAGGCAACGCCGACGAGCGCGGCAGCCGCGAGTACAACCTCGGCCTGGGCGAGCGTCGCGGCAACGCGGTGTCGTCGGCCCTGCAGGCCAACGGCGGTTCGGGCAGCCAGCTGACCGTGGTCAGCTACGGCGAAGAGCGCCCGACCTGCACCGAGTCCAGCGAGGACTGCTGGGCCAAGAACCGCCGCGTCGAGATCGTCTACACGGCGAAGTAAGAAGCGACGATGCGTGCATTGATCGTCCCGATCGCGTTCGCGGCGGCCCTCGTGGCCGCCGCGCCCGCGTCCGGCCAGCGCATGAGCCTGGCCGACCGCGTGGCCGTGCTCGAGCAGCGCGCGGCCGACAACCGCGGCAACGTCGACCTGCTCAACCAGCTGACCGAGCTGCGCCGCGAGGTGCAGTCCCTGCGCTCGCAGGTGGAGGAGCTGCAGCAGCAGAACGAACAGCTCAAGTCGACCAGCCGCAGCCAGTACCTCGACCTCGACGGCCGGCTCAACCGGCTGGAAGGCGCGGGCGCGCCCGCACTGCCCGATCCGGCCGGTGCGGGGACCCCGGTGGGCGCGGCCCCGGCCGCCCCCGCCGACACCAGGCCGAGTGTGCACGGCGACGCTGGCCTGATCGCCAATACCGCCGACGAGCGTGGCGCCTACGATGCCGCGTTCGCCGCGCTCAAGACCGGCGACTACGTCCAGTCCGCCCAGCTGTTCCAGGATTTCCTGCGCGTGTACCCGGAAGGGGTGTACGCGCCCAACGCGCGCTACTGGCTGGGCGAGAGTTATTACGTCACCCAGAACTACGAGATGGCGCGCGAACAGTTCCAGGTCCTGATGGACCGCTATCCCACGCACGACAAGGCCCCGGGCGCGATGCTCAAGATCGGCCTGTCGCAGTACGGGCTGCGCGACCTGGACGGCGCCGAGGCGACCCTGTCCCGGGTGGCCTCGCAGTTTCCGGGCACCGACGCGGCGCGCACCGCCGAGGATCGGCTGCACGCGATCCAGCTGGCGCGCGTCAGCCGCTGAGCATGAACGCCGTCGCGCCCGATGCGGCCGCCGCATCGACGGCGGACCGGCTGAAGATCACCGAGATCTTCCTGTCGCTGCAGGGCGAAGCCCGCGACGCCGGCTGGCCGACCGTGTTCGTGCGCCTGACCGGCTGTCCGCTGCGCTGCGTGTACTGCGACACGGCCTACGCCTTCCACGGCGGGCAGTGGTGGGACATCGAGGCGATCCTGGCCGAGGTCGCGCGCCATGGCGTGCGCCACGTGTGCGTGACCGGCGGCGAGCCGCTGGCGCAGAAGCGCTGCCTGCCGCTGCTGGCGCGGCTGTGCGATGCGGGCTACGTGGTGTCGCTGGAAACGTCCGGCGCGCTCGATATCGGCTGCGTCGATCCGCGCGTCTCGCGGGTGCTGGACATCAAGACCCCCGGCTCGGGCGAAGTGGAGCGCAACCGCTGGGAGAACCTGCCGCTGCTGACGCCGCACGACCAGGTCAAGTTCGTGGTCTGCAGCAGGGCCGACTACGAGTGGGCGCGCGAAGTGCTGCACCGGCATGCCCTGCACGCGCGCTGCGACGTGCTGTTCTCGCCGAGCAAATCGGAGCTGTCGCCGCGCGACCTGGCCGACTGGATCGTCGCCGACCGCCTGCCGGTCAGGTTCCAGATGCAGCTGCACAAGCTGCTGTGGAACGACGAGCCGGGCCGCTGAACCGGCTCCCTGTTTCCCGATTCCGCCCAATCGATCCCCATGAAGAAAGCCGTCGTCCTCGTTTCCGGTGGCATGGATTCCGCCGTGGTGCTGGCCATCGCCCGCGAACAGGGCTTCGCCGTGCACGCGCTGAGCGTGAGCTACGGCCAGCGCCATACCTCCGAGCTGGAGGCCGCCGATCGCGTTTCCGCCATGCTGGGCGCGCTAGATCACAAGACCGTGCGGGTGGACCTGCGCGCCTTCGGCGGCTCCGCGCTGACCGACGACATCGAGGTGCCGGATGCCGGCGGCCCCGGGATCCCGGTCACCTATGTGCCGGCCCGCAACACGATCATGCTGTCGCTGGCGCTGGGCTGGGCCGAGGTGCTGGGCGCCAACGACCTGTTCTGCGGGGTCAACGCGGTGGATTATTCGGGCTATCCGGACTGCAGGCCCGAGTTCATCGAGGCCTTCGAACGACTGGCCAACGTGGCCACCAAGGCAGGCGTGGAAGGGGCGGGCATCCGGGTGCATGCGCCGCTGCTGCGCCTGGGCAAGGCCGACATCGTGCGCGAGGGCCTGCGCCTGGGCGTGGACTTCGCCGCCACCGTGTCCTGCTACCGCGCCGACGACGCCGGCCGGGCCTGTGGCCATTGCGACGCCTGCCGCCTGCGCGCCGAGGGCTTCGCCGCGGC
>JAEXTE010000323.1 GCA_023453655.1 Pseudomonadota bacterium | reverse complement strand
GACCTTGGCCTGCGGCAGGTACAGCGGGTTCTCGCCCTCGATGCTGCGCGAGGACACGTCGTTGCCGGTGGTGTAGCCGACGATGCGTCCGCCCGAATCGAGCACCAGCACCAGTTCCGGTTCGGGCACGTTCCAGCCGCTGTCGGCGCGGATGCGGATCGGCTGCCCGCTGCCGCGCGCGCGCCAGCCGGTAGCCTTGAAGAACAACTCCGGACGCTCGGCGGCATACACCTTCTGGTAGACGTCGGCGCTCTGCGACTCGGCCTCGCGCGCCATGCGGCTGCTGAGGTAGGTCACGCCGCTGGCCCAGAGTTCCTGCGCATCGTCGATGGGTGGCAGCAGCGGGGCATCGGCCGCGGCGCCGGGCGCCCCGGCCTCGAGGGCGCCCGCGGCCGCGGACGGCGACAGCGCGAGCCACTGCGACAGGGTGAACCCGGCGGGAAGGTAGCGGCCGTTGAGTGCCCAGCGCGGACCGTCCGCGGTGGCGTGGCGGGTCAGCAGGTCGTGCATCGGTGCGTGCTCCATGCGGGACGGCGGGGAATCGTTGTTTGCGCATGCTTGCAAGGGTGCCGGGCGGCGCGCGCGCGCCACGGTTGCGCCTGCAACGGCGGCGCACCGGCGCCATGCGCACGGCTATGATGCGGAGGCAGCGCATGCCGGATCCCGGCATCGCACGCAGCCTGCGGCAGGCCTGTCGCGGGCATGCGGTCCGGACGCCGCGTCCGGCCCCTTCCGCCACTTCCAGACAGGACATGCCGATGCGAATGCTTCCCTCGCTGCTGACCGCCGCGCTCGCCGTCGCCCTCGCGGGCTGCACGGACGGACGCGACGCCCCGACCGCCGCGACCACCGCCCCGCAGGACGCGACCGCGCCCGCGGACGCGGCCGACACCGGCGCGACCGCCACGGCCGCCTTCGAGACGGTCGGGCGCGTGACGTCGTACGACGCGGCGTTCGCCGACGTGGTCGACGCCGACGCGCGCATCGAGAAGCTGACCGGGGACGAGTTCACCTGGTCGGAAGGCCCGGCCTGGATCCGCGACGGCGGCTACCTGCTGTTCAACGATCCGCCGGAAAACCGGATGTATCGCTGGTCGCAGGCCGACGGCCTGTCGCTCTTCCTCGAGCCCTCCGGCTATGCCGGTCCGCCGCTGGACACGCTGCGCGAGGGCGGCGCCAATGGTCTGTTCGCCGAGGCCGACGGCAGCGTGCTGCTGGCCGACTCGGGCAACCGGCTGGTCGCCCGTTTCAATCCCGCCGACAAGTCGCGTGTCGCGCTGGTCGAAACCTTCCAGGACAAGCGCTTCAGCAGCCCCAACGACGTGGTCGCGCGCGGCGACGGCACGGTGTTCTTCACCGATCCGCCCTACGGGCTGAAGGACGGCGACGAGTCGCCGGCCAAGGAGCAGCCGATCAACGGCATCTACCGGCTCGATGCCGACGGCAGCGTGCACCTGCTGGACGATTCGCTCAGCCGCCCCAACGGCATCGCCTTCTCGCCCGACGGCAACACGCTGTACGTGGCCAACTCCGACGACAAGCGACCGATCTGGATGGCCTACACGCTCGATGCGGCCGGCGGGATCGTCGACCGCCGCCAGTTCGCGGACGCCAGCGACCTGATGGGCGACGACGCGCCCGGCCTGCCCGACGGCATCGCGGTGTCCAGCGAAGGCCTGGTGTTCGCCACCGGCCCCGGCGGCGTGCTGGTGTTCGCTCCCGACGGCAAGCGCCTGGGCCGCATCGAGACCGGCAGCGCGGTGGCCAACTGCGCCTTCGGCGACGACGGGCGCACGCTGTACATGACATCGCACCGCTTCCTGGCCCGCGTGCCGCTGAAGGTGACGGGCCTGGGCTTTCAAGGCTGAGGCCCCTGCGCGGCGGCGAGGGCCAGGGCCACCGCCGCGGCGTCGCCCGGCGCGAGCGTGGCGTAGGCGCCGCGCAGCGCCTCGACGAAACGCGCGTCCCCGGCCAGCGCGCCGAACACCGGCTGCAGACGGAGGAATGTTTCGACGTCGTGTGCGGCATCGCCGGTAGCGCGGCGCCCGGCCTCCAGCAGTGGCGCCTGCAGCGGATCGACCAGCGCCTCGCCGCTGCGCGCCTGGCGCGCGACGAAATGCAGCCAGCCCGCCACCGGCAGGCACAGCCGGTCGATGTCGCGACCGGCCGCGAGCGCATCGGCGATGGTGCCGAGCAGGCGCACCGGGATCTTCTGCGAGCCGTCCCAGGCGATCTGCGACAGCAGGTGGCGGATGGCCGGATTGCGGAAGCGCGACAGGATCGCGTCCACGTAGGCCTGCGCATCGAAGCCGGCCGGCAGCGCCAGCGTCGGCACGATGTCCTCACGCATCAGCCGCTCGACGAACCCGGCGAGCGCCGGATCGCGCATGGCGCGTGCCACGGTGTCGAATCCGAGCAGCGAGCCGAGATAGGCCAGCGCCGAATGCGGCCCGTTGAGCAGGCGCAGCTTGGCGCGGTCGTAGCCGGCGATTTCGCCGCTGAAGACCACGCCCACGCGTTCCAGCGGCGGGCGGCCGTGGCGGAAATCGTCCTCGACCACCCACTGGCTGTAAGGCTCGCGCTGCACCGGCCAGGCGTCCGCGACGCCCAGCGCCGACGCGACGCGCGTGCGCAGCGCGTCATCCGTTGCCGGGGTGATGCTGTCGACCATCGAACGCGGGAACGACACCTCGGACTCGATCCAGGCCGCCAGCCCGCGGTCGATGCGGCGCGCATAGTCGAGCACCGCGCGCCGCAGCCGTCCGCCGTTGTCGGCGAGGTTGTCGCAGCTCAGCACCGTGTACGGGGACAGCCAGCGCGCGCGCCGTTCGCGCAGGCCCGCGACCAGCCAGCCGATCGCGCTGATCGGCTGCTCGGGCGAGGCCAGGTCGCGCGCGATGTCCGGATGCGCGGCGTCGAGGCCGTCGCCGGACAGGCAGTAGCCCTTCTCGGTGATGGTCAGCGTGACCAGTCGCACCTGCGGGTCGACCAGCCGCGCCATGACCGCCTTGCGCTGCTGCGGTGCGCACAGCACCTCGCGGATCGCGCCGACCACGCGCAGCCGCGCGGTCTCTTCCAGCAGGGCGAGCGTGTACAGCCCGTCCTGCGGCTGCAGCGCATCGCGCACCCCCGGGTTGTGCAGGGACACCGCGCAGATCGCCCAGTCGGGATCGATGGCCAGCAGATCGTCGAAGTACGCCGCCTGGTGGGCGCGATGGAACGCGCCCGGGCCGAAGTGCACCACGCCGATGCGGGTGGCCGCACGCAGGTAGGCCGGGCGCCCGACCTGCGCCGGCAGCCCGGCGAGCGCCGCCTCGCCGAGGCGGGGGTGTCCCGCCTCCGCGCCCCTGCCCTGCGCCTGCGGCGCCTGGCTCACTGCGCCTCCACCTCGAACTGGCTGCCGATGCGCAGGTCGCCGCTGGACGCGCCGATCTCGACCGCGTAGCGGCCGGGATCGACCGCATAGCCGCGTGCTGCCTCGTCGTAATGGCGCAGGTCGCGCGAGGGAACGAAGGTGAAGCGCAGTTCGCGCGACTCGCCCGGCGCCAGGTGCACGCGCTGGAAGCCGCGCAGCTCGCGCACCGCGCGCTCGCGCCCGGGCGAGAGCGCCCGCAGGTAGAGCTGCACCACCTCGTCGCTGGCGCGCTGGCCGCTGTTGCGCACGGTCACCGTCGCGGTGATCGTGTCGTCGGCGGCCACGCGGTCGCGGTCCAGCCGCAGCCCGCTGTAGTCGAAGCTCGTGTACGACAGGCCATGCCCGAACGGATACAGCGGCTCGCCCCTGAAATAGCGGTAGGTGCGACCGTCCATGGCGTAGTCGTCGAACGCGGGCAGTTGTTCCTCCGCGCTGTAGAACGTCACCGGCAGGCGGCCGGCGGGGCTAACGTCGCCGAACAGCACGTCGGCCACCGCGTTGCCGCCGCGCTGGCCCGGGTACCAGGCCACGAGGATGGCGGGCAGGTTGGCCTTGGCCCAGTCGATGCCCAGCGCCGAGCCGGTGGTCAGCACCAGCACCACCGGCTTGCCGGTCGCGTGCAGGGCCTCGAGCAGCTTCTGCTGGGTGGCGGGCAGGCGGATGTCGGTGCGGTCGCCACCGGCGAAGCCCGGGTAGTCGACCTTCATCTCCTCGCCTTCCACGTCGCCGGTCAGGCCGCCGACGAACACCACCGCATCGGCATCCCGCGACGCCGCCAGGGCTTCCTCGAACGGCGGCTTCGCGCCGGGCAGGTCCCAGGCCAGCCGCACCGAGGCGTCGCGCTCGCCCTCGTAGTACTCCAGGCGGATGTCGTAGGCGCGGCCGCCTTCCAGGTCGAGTTCGACGCTGTCCGCGCGCAGGCGCTCGGCATCCTCCCAGTGGTCCAGGACGAGCTTGCCGTCCAGGTACAGGCGGAAGCCGTCGTTGGCGCCGGCCTCCAGCCGGTAGCGCCCGCTGACCGGCGGCAGCAGCTGGCCGCTCCAGCGGATGCTGAAGTTCTCGTTGGGCACCGCGTTGTCCGGGCCGGCCTCGCCGCGCGCCATCAGGTTGTCGGTGGGCGAACCGCGGTCCCAGCGGAACCCGATCTGCGCGTCCACGCGCACCAGCACGGGCTCGCCAGCGAGGTCTTTGTTGCGGAAGTACTCTCCGCGCAGGCCGCGCTCGTTCGAACCTGCCGCGGGCCGCAGGTACTGCGGTTCGATCAGCGGTGTCGCCCCCGGATCCTCGCGGCCCTCGACCAGGTCGGCCCCGCGCGCATACACCACATCGACCCCGGGCAACGCCTCGCGGATGCCGCGCAGCACGGTCACCGGGTCGGCGGGCGTGCCGTAGTAGTTGCCCAGCAGCGCCATGGTGTCGTCCGCGGTGGGACCGACCACGGCCAGGCGGCGGATGGCCTTCGACAGCGGCAGCACGCCGTCGTTCTTCAGCAGCACGATCGATTCCTGCGCCGCGCGTCGCGCCAGCGCGTCATGCGCGGGCGCCTGGTTGACCGAATACGGCACCTGCGCCCACGGCACCTGCCCGGCCGGATCGAACATGCCCAGCTCCATGCGCGTGGTCATCAGCCGGGTGAGCGCGTCGTCCAGTTCGGCCTCGCCGATCAGTCCCTTGCGCACCGCCACCGGCAGGTGCTTCGCATACGTGCTGCCGCAGTTGAGCTCGGTGCCGTTCTTCACCGCCAGGGCGGCGGCTTCTTCCGGCGTGGCGACGATCTTGTGGTTCTCCCAGATGTCGACGATCGCCCAGCAGT
>JAEXTE010000317.1 GCA_023453655.1 Pseudomonadota bacterium | reverse complement strand
CGGCGACGATGCGGTCGCGCAGCGCGGCCAGCGTCGCCTGTGCGGCGACGCCCGGCCTCCAGCCGGTAAACAGCGTTCGGCTCACGCCGCGCGGCTGGCCCGCTTGCGGTCGCTTTCGGTCAGCAGCTTCTTGCGCAGGCGGATTTCCTTCGGCGTGATCTCGACCAGCTCGTCGTCGTCGATGAAGTCCAGCGCCTGCTCGAGCGAGAACTTGATCGCCGGCGACAGCTGGATCGCGTCATCCTTGCCCGAAGCGCGCATGTTGGTCAGCGGCTTGGCCTTGATCACGTTGACCGTCAGGTCGTTGTCCTTGGAGTGGATGCCGACCAGCTGGCCTTCGTAGACGTTGTCGCCTTCGGCCGCGAACAGCTTGCCGCGGTCCTGCAGCGGCCCAAGCGAATAGGCCGGCGTGGTGCCCGGCGCATTGGCGATCATCACGCCGTTCTGGCGCTTGGCGATCGCGCCCTGCTCCTTGGGGCCGTAGTGGTCGAACACGTGGAACAGCAGGCCGCTGCCCGAGGTGAGCGTCTTGAACTCGTTCTGGAAGCCGATCAGGCCGCGCGCCGGGATCTCGTAGTCCAGGCGCACGCGGCCCTTGCCGTCGGGCTCCATGTTCTTGAGCTGCGCCTTGCGCATGCCCAGCTTCTCCATCACCGCGCCCTGGTGGGTCTCTTCCACGTCGACCACCAGCTGTTCGATCGGCTCCATCAGCTGGCCGTCGATTTCCTTGATGATCACTTCAGGACGCGACACGGCGAGCTCGAAGCCCTCGCGGCGCATGTTCTCGATCAGTACCGACAGGTGCAGCTCGCCGCGGCCGGAGACCAGGAACTTGTCGGCGTCCTCGAGCTGCTCGACGCGCAGGGCGACGTTGTGCACCGCTTCGCGCTCGAGCCGGTCCTTGATCTGGCGGCTGGTGAGGAACTTGCCGCCCGACAGGTCCTTGTTGCCGGCGAAGGGCGAGTTGTTGACCTGGAAGGTCATCGAGATGGTCGGCTCGTCGACCGTCAGCGCCGGCAGCGCTTCGGGGGCCTCCAGCGCGCAGACGGTGTCGGAGATGGTCAGCTCGGCGATGCCGGAAATCGCGACGATGTCGCCGGCCTGCGCGGTTTCCTGCTCGATGCGCTCCAGGCCCATGAAGCCCAGCACCTGCAGCACCTTGCCCTGGCGCCTGTTGCCGTTGCGGTCGATCACCGCCACCGGCATGTTCTTGCGCACGGTGCCGCGCTGCACGCGGCCGATGCCGATCACGCCGACGAAGTTGTTGTAGTCCAGCTGGCTGATGCGCATCTGGAACGGGCCGTCCAGGTCCACCGGCGGCGCGGGTACGTGCTGCATGATCGCCTCGTACAGCGGGGTCATGTCGCCCTCGCGCACGTCGTCGGTCAGGCCGGCGTAGCCGTTCAGGCCCGAGGCGTAGATGATCGGGAAGTCCATCTGCTCGGGCGTGGCGCCGAGGCGGTCGAACAGGTCCCAGACCTGCTCGACGACCCACTCCGGACGCGCGCCCGGACGGTCGACCTTGTTGATCACCACGATCGGCTTGAAGCCCATCGCGAACGCCTTCTGGGTGACGAAGCGCGTCTGCGGCATCGGACCGTCCATCGCGTCGACCAGCAGCAGCACCGAATCGACCATCGACAGCACGCGCTCGACTTCGCCGCCGAAATCGGCGTGGCCGGGGGTGTCGACGATGTTGATGCGGTTGCCCTGCCAGGTGATGGCGGTGTTCTTGGCCAGGATGGTGATGCCGCGTTCCTTTTCCTGGTCGTTGCTGTCCATCACGCGTTCGGCGAGGACGGTGCGTTCGCTGAGGGTGCCCGACTGCTTGAGCAACTGGTCGACGAGGGTGGTCTTGCCGTGGTCGACGTGGGCGACGATGGCGATGTTGCGCAGGCGTTCGATGGACATGGATTCGGAGGTCGGGTCATCCGCACACGCTGCCTGGGAGGGGGCAGGGCGCGGGGAGGGTGGAGGGGAAGCGGGCTATTATATCGGGTCAACCGCCCCATCCGGGCCACTGGAGCTGAATACATGAGCCTTTTCGCCGTTTTCGATACCGACCGGGGCGAGATCAGGGTCGAGCTGTTCGCCGACAAGGCGCCGCTGACCGTCGCCAACTTCGTCAACCTGGCCCGGCGTGGTTTCTACGACGGGCTCAATTTCCACCGGGTGATCCCGGATTTCATGATCCAGGGCGGCTGCCCCAAGGGCACCGGCACCGGCGGGCCGGGTTACCGCTTCGAGGACGAGACCGGCAACGGCGTGAAGCACGAGCGCGGCGTCCTGTCGATGGCCAACGCCGGCCCGAACACCAACGGCAGCCAGTTCTTCATCACCCACATCAAGACCGACTGGCTGGACGGCAAGCACACCGTGTTCGGCAAGGTCACCCAGGGCCTGGACGTGGTGGACTCGGTGAAGCAGGGCGACGGAATCAAGTCGGTGAAGATCGAGGGCGACGCCGACGCGGCACTGGCGGCGAAGGCCGACCGCGTCGCCGAGTGGGATCGCATCCTGGCCGCCTGAGCCCGGCAACGGCGCCGCCCGTCCGCCCGGGGCGGGGGGCTGCCGGGGTGGCGCCGCTTTCCACTTCGAAGGCGGGGGGGCGGGCGCTGGGGAGCGCCGTGGTCGCGGCCTCGCGCTCGACCGTTCGATGCAATGGAAACAGGGGCTTGCGTACGCTCCAGCCGGGTCCGCCGCGGCCGTGCGTGCTAGAATCCGCGGCCGCAGCCCGGCTTCCGCCGCCGCCGCCGCCGGCCCCGATCCCCCTTCCGGAACCCTCGCAATGCCGCAACTCGCCCGCCGCATGGGTCGCGCCAAGCAGAGCGCGATCATGCTCGTCGCAGAACGGGCGCGGCAGCTCAAGGCGCAGGGGCGCGACATCATCAGCTTCTCGATCGGCGTGCCCAACTTCCTGCCGGGGCCGCACGTGTACGCGGCCGCGCGCGAGGCGCTCGAGCGCGACTCCGGCCAGTACGGCAGCAACCGCGGTGCCGACGCGCTGCTCGACGCCTTCCTGGGCCACCTCGAGGCGGCCGGCCTGACCGGCTACACGCGCGCCAACTGCGCCACCGGCATCGGCGCCAAGCACGTGCTGTTCAACCTGTGCGAGGCGCTGCTCGACCCGGGCGACGGCTTCGCCTTCGCCACGCCGTACTGGACCAGCTACCTGGACATCGGCGAGCTGCTGGGTGCCGACATCCAGCTGCTGCCGTGTCCGCCGGAGCAGGACTACAAGCTGGTCCCCGCGCAGCTCGATGCGGCCCTGGCGCGCAAGCCCAAGGTGTTCCTGTTCAACAATCCCTCCAACCCGACCGGGATGGTCTACACGCGCGAAGAGATCGCCGCGCTGGCCGAGGTGGTCGCGCGCCACCCGGATACCTGGGTGATCACCGACGACATCTACCACCGCATGGTGTTCGACGGCGTGGGCTACCACAACTTCCTGCACCTGCGGCCTGACCTGCGCGACCAGGTCATCTTCGTCGACTCGCTGTCCAAGACCTACGGGATGCCGGGCTGGCGCACCGGCTTCATGGCCGGACCGGAGGTCGTGGCCAAGGCGCTGACCGCGCTCAACTCGACCCACATCACCAACGTGCCCGAAGTGGTGACCGCCGCCGCCGTGGCGGCGCTGTCCGGGCCGCAGGACGTGCCCCAGGCGCAATGCGAAGGCTTCGCGCGTCGCCGCGACCAGGTGCTCGAGATGCTGGCGCAGATCCCCGGCGTGGTCTGTCCGCGGCCGCAGGGCGCGTTCTACGTGTTCCCCGACATCAGCGTGGCCTTCGGCCGCACGCACGCGCCGACGGGCCTGCGCATCGGCAGCGACGTCGAGCTGTGCAACGCGCTGCTGGAAGCCAAGGGCGTGGCCTGCGTGCCGGGGTCGGCCTTCGGCGAACCGCGCGCATTGCGCATCAGCTACACCTGCCCGGAGGCGCAGCTCGTGCCGGGCCTGCAGCGCTTCCGCGAGTTCTTCGCGGAACTGGCCTGAGCGACGCGATGCGCGCGCCGGCCCACCCCATTCTCCCCGTCGGGTTGGTGCGCGACGCGCTGGCCTGCATTCAACTTCGCAAGAGGAACTCCCGATGAAAGCTCCCGTTCGTGTCGCAGTGACCGGCGCCGCCGGCCAGATCGGTTACGCCCTGCTGTTCCGCATCGCCTCCGGGGAGATGCTGGGCAAGGACCAGCCGGTGATCCTGCAGCTGCTCGAGCTGCCGATGGACAAGGCCCAGGCCGCGCTCAAGGGCGTGATGATGGAGCTGGAGGACTGCGCGTTCCCGCTGCTGGCCGG
>JAEXTE010000445.1 GCA_023453655.1 Pseudomonadota bacterium | reverse complement strand
CCTCGATCGACTCGGCCTGGATCTCGAAACTCTGGCCCTGGCCCTGCGAGGCCACCAGGGTGCCGCGGGCGATCACCGCGCAGCCGGCGGTCAGGCGCTTCACCTCGTCCTCGTAGTTGGGCAGGGTGGCCGGCGCGACCACCTGGATCGGTGCGAAGCAGGAGCCGTCGCTGACGTTGACGAAGCTCAGCCCGGCCTTGGAATCGCGCCGGGTGCGTACCCAGCCGCGGACCGTGACTTCGCCGCCGGCGGGGATCCTGCCCGCGAGCGCGTGTTCGACGCTGGAAACCGTCATGCCTTGAATCCTGGGGAGAGGGGGCCGATATCGGAACGCACAGTTTAACGCGCCGCCGCGCGCCGACACCGCGCCTGCACCGGCCCCACGCTAGAATCGACGCCATGCCCATCCAGCTCACGCCCGCCGCCTTCGACCGCGTCCGCCAGTTCCTCGACGGCAGCCCGGACGCCATCGGCCTGCGCTTCGGGGTCAAGCGCACCGGCTGCTCGGGCTGGGGCTACGAGGTCGAGCTGGCGCGCGAGGCGCGCGCGGGCGACAGCGTCAGCGAGCAGGACGGCGTGCGCATCTATGTCGACGCCAGCAGCCTGCCGATGGTCGACGGCACCACCATCGACTTCGTCCGCAAGGGGCTGAACCACGAGTTCGTGTTCGACAACCCGCGCGCCGCCGCCGAATGCGGCTGCGGGGAAAGCTTCACGACCGACGCCGACCGCGTGGCCTGAGCCGGCGGGCCGGGCCCGGTCCCGACCGGGGCCAGCGGCTGCCCTTGCCCGCAAGTGCTTGATCCTCCATAATGCGCGGCTCCCTTCGGCCTGCCGAGGGGAGTCCCTTGCTCCACCGCGGCCGCCAGGCTGTCGGGGGGCTGTCCTGGGCCGCCCGACCGGGCGCCCGATACCCGAAAGGAAACACCGATGCGTCACTACGAAATCGTGTTCCTGGTCCACCCGGACCAGAGCGAACAGGTGCCGGCGATGATCGAGCGTTACAAGACGCTGATCGAGAACGGCAACGGCAAGGTCCACCGTCTCGAGGACTGGGGCCGCCGCCAGCTGGCCTACCCGATCGAGAACCTGGTCAAGGCCCACTACGTGCTGCTCAACATCGAAGCCGGCCAGGACGTGCTCAACGAGCTGGTCGAGGGCTTCCGCTTCAACGACGCCATCCTGCGCCACCTGGTGATGCGCCGCGACGAGGCCGAGACCGAGCAGTCCCTGATCATGAAGAACAAGGACGAGAAGGGCGACAAGCCCGAGCGCACCGAGCGTCGCCGCCGCGACGACGAGGAAACCACGTCCACCGACGGCGACGGCAGCAAGGCCGAATCGACCGAAGCCGCCTGAGGAGCACTCACATGTCCAAGTTCTTCCGCCGCCGCAAGTACTGCAAGTTCACCGCCGAGGGCGTCAAGGAGATCGACTACAAGGATCTCAACACCCTGCGCCAGAACCTCACCGAGAACGGCAAGATCGTGCCGAGCCGCATCACCGGCACCAAGTCGCGCTACCAGCGCCAGCTGGCGCTCGCGGTCAAGCGCGCGCGTTTCCTCGCGCTGATCCCGTACACCGACAACCACAACGTCTGATCGCACGCCCCCAGGGGCGCGTCCCGTCCCCGCCGGGGATGGAGGCGGGGGCCGGCCTGGCCGGCTCCCGCGTCATGTCGATCCGTCCGATTCGGACAGCAAGCCGTTGCGGCGCGTTTCCCGCCGCTAACGAATACGGAGCAAGAAAATGGAACTGATCCTCCTGCAGCGCGTCACCAACCTCGGCAACCTCGGCGACAAGGTCACCGTGAAGCCGGGCTACGGCCGCAACTACCTGGTCCCGCAGGGCAAGGCCGTGCCGGCCACCGCCGCCAACCTGGCCGAGTTCGAGGCCAAGCGCGCCGAATACGAAGCCAAGGCCCAGGCCATCGCCGACGAGGCGCAGGCCCGCCTGGCCAAGCTGGAAGGCGCGAGCGTGACCATCTACGCCAACGCCTCCACCGAGGGCAAGCTGTACGGCTCGGTCGGCCCGCGCGACATCGCCGAGGCCCTGACCAAGGCCGTGGCCCCGGTCGAGAAGTCGGAAGTGGTGATGGGCGAAGGCCCGCTGCGCAACACCGGCGAGTTCGAGGTGGTGATCCACCTGCACGCCGACGCCGAGACCACGGTGAAGGTGGTCGTCGAGCCCGAAGCGGCCTGATCGCCGCCACCGGCTGGACCCGCGACAGGCGCCGCAAGGCGCCAGTCCTGTTTCCGGCCCCGCCGCCCGCGGGGATGCGGGGGCCTGCGCGCCGCCCCGGAGGCGTCGCGCCGCCTGCGACGCCGGCCGCGCAGGCTTATCCACAGCTTGTTCCGTCGCGTGCCCACAGGCGCGGCCGCTAGGATGACCGGCCGCATGCCGCAGGTGCATGCGCCCGTTGCCAGGAGTGACCCGCCCGATGTCCGCACGCCCCGGCTTCCGCCAGGACCAACGCAGCGAACCCCGCATCGACCAGCTGCGCGTGCCGCCACAGTCGGTCGAGGCCGAGCAGGCCGTGCTCGGCGGGCTGATGCTGGCGCCGGAAGCCTTCGACCGCGTCGCCGACCTGCTCAACGACAAGGATTTCTACCGGCGCGACCACCAGCTGATCTACCGCGCGATCCGCGAACTCGCCGAGAAGGACCGCCCCTTCGACGCGGTCACGCTCGGCGAGTGGTTCGAATCCAACGGCCTGTCCGAGCAGGTGGCCGGCGGCGCCTACCTGGTGGAACTGGCCAGCACCACACCGTCGGCGGCCAACATCAAGGCCTATGCCGAGATCGTGCGCGACAAGGCGGTGCTGCGGCAGCTGATCGAGATCGGCACCGAGATCGTCAACGACGGCTTCCAGCCCGAGGGCCGCGAAAGCGCCG
>JAEXTE010000295.1 GCA_023453655.1 Pseudomonadota bacterium | reverse complement strand
CCCGCGGGACCGCGCCGCAGGGCGCCCGGGCAGCCGCGGTCGCACGCCGCGCTAGAGCAGGTCGCGCACCCGGTACAGGCCCGCCGGACGCCCGGCCAGGCGCACGGCCGCGACCAGCGCGCCACGGGCGAAGATGTCGCGGTTGGTTGCACGATGAACCAGTTCGATGCGCTCGCCGGCCGCCGCGAACTGCACCAGGTGCTCGCCGACGATGTCGCCAGCGCGCAGCGAGGCGTAGCGCGGCTGGGCCCCGCCCCGCGCTGCCGCCTCGCCCAGCGACAGCGCCGTGCCCGAGGGCGCGTCCTTCTTCTGCGTGTGGTGCGACTCGACGATGTCGCAGTCCCAGCCGTCCAGCGCCGCCGCGGCGCGCTCGACCAGTTCATCCAGCACCGCCACGCCCAGGCTGAAGTTGGAGGCCCACAGCACGGGGATGCGCTGCGACGCGTCGCGCAACGCCTGCCGCTGCGCGTCGGAGATCCCGGTCGTGCCCGAGACGAAGGCGCCGCCGCGCGCGGCGCACAGCGCCAGCACCGGGTCGAAGCCCTCCGGCAGGCTGAAGTCGATGGCGGCGTCGAAGGCCGGCACGCCCGGCAGCTCGCTCCCGGCGAAATGCGGGATGCCGTCGACCACGCGTTGGTCGATGCGGCGCTGCACGGCGGCCACCACCTGCAGGCCGGCCTGGTCGCCTGCCAGACGCAGCAGGGCCTGGCCCATGCGCCCGGAGGCGCCGTGGATGAGGAGTCGGACGGGGGCGGTGGTCATGCGCGCAGGCTAGCCGCGCGCCCGGTGGCCGGCAAGGCCGGCCCGCTCAGGACACCATGCGGTCCCAGAAGCCCTTCACGCCGTCGAGGAAGGTGCTGGACTTGGGCGAATGGCGGCGCGCGTTGTCGCCCGAGAACGTGGCCTCGAAGCGTTCCAGCAGCTCGCGCTGCTCGCTGGTCAGGTTGACCGGCGTTTCCACCACCACCTTGCAGTACAGGTCGCCCGGTGCGCGGCTGCGCACCGACTTGACGCCCTTGTCGCGCAGCCGGAACACCTTGCCGCTCTGGGTCTCGGCCGGGATCCGGATCTCCGCCTCGCCGCCGAGCGTGGGCACGCGCACGGTGTCGCCGAGCGCGGCCTGGGAGATGCGGATCGGCACCTCGCAGTGCAGGTCGTCGCCCTCGCGTTCGAAGATCGCGTGCGGACGCACCCGTACTTCGACGTAGAGGTCGCCCGGGGGCGCGCCGGCCGGCCCGGCCTCGCCCTCGCCCGCCAGGCGGATCCGGTCGCCGTTGTCGACGCCCGCCGGCACCTTGACCGACAGCACCTTCTCTTCCTCGATGCGGCCGTTGCCGTGGCAGGACTTGCAGGGATTGGCGATGGTCTGGCCGCGACCATGGCAATGCGGACACGGCTGCTGCATCGAGAAGATGCCGCGCTGGAACCGCACCTGGCCGCGCCCGTGGCAGGTGGCGCAGGTTTCGAGCTTGCGGTCTTCCGACCCGGTGCCGTCGCACTCGTCGCATTCGGCCAGGGTCGGGATCTCGATGCGCTTCTCGACGCCGCTGACCGCTTCCTCGAGGTCGAGCTCCATCACGTAACCGACGTCGGCGCCCCGGCGCGGGCCGCGCGACGCGCCGCCACCGCCGAAGATGTTGCCGAAGATGTCTCCGAAGATGTCGCCCATGTCGGGGCCGAAGCCCGGGCCGGCGTTGCCGCCGCCCATGCCGTGCTCGAACGCGGCATGGCCGTGCTGGTCGTACATCCGGCGCTTGCCGCCGTCCGACAGCACCTCGTAGGCTTCCTTGCACTCCTTGAACGCGGCCTCCGCAGCCTTGTCGCCGGGGTTGCGGTCCGGATGGTGCTTCATCGCACAGCGACGGTAGGCCTTCTTGAGGTCCTCCTCGCTGGCGTTGCGGGCAACCCCGAGGACTTCGTAGTAATCGCGTTTGGACATGGGGCAGTGATCAGTGATTCGTCAGTGGTGATCCGAACAGCAGGAGCGGCTGGCGACCCGTGACGGAAAAAGCGGAGCCGAAACTCCGCCTTTTCCAATCACGAATCACCAATCACCAATCACGGCTTCTGATCGTCCTTGACCTCGGTGAACTCGGCGTCCACCACGTCGTCCGCGCCCTGCGAGGGGCCGGGGCCGGCGGCGCCGTCGCCGCCCGGCTGCTGGCCGGCCGCAGCGGCCGCGAACAGCGACTGCGCGGCCTCCTCCAGCGCGCGCGTCTTGGCCTCGATCTGGCCCTTGTCGTCGCCCTTCATCGCGGTCTCGACCTCGGCGATGGCCGACTCGACCCGGCCGATCACGTCGCCCGGCACCTTGTCGCCGTTCTCCTTCACCGCGGTGCGGGTGCTATGCACCAGCGCATCGGCCTGGTTGCGCGCGCCGACCAGCTCCTGGAACTTGCGATCGTCCTCGCGGTGCGCCTCGGCGTCGGCGACCATCCGCTGGATCTCGTCGTCCGACAGGCCGGAGCCGGCCTTGATCTCGACCTTCTGCTCCTTGCCGGTCTTCTTGTCCTTGGCGGTGACGTGGACGATGCCGTTGGCGTCGATGTCGAACGACACCTCCACCTGCGGCATGCCGCGTGGCGCCGGCTCGATGCCGGTCAGGTCGAAGCGGGCCAGCGACTTGTTGAAACGGGCCTGCTCGCGCTCGCCCTGCAGCACGTGCACGGTCACGGCCGACTGGTTGTCCTCGGCGGTCGAGAAGGTCTGCGAGGCCTTGGTCGGGATCGTGGTGTTCTTCTCGATGATCTTGGTGAACACGCCGCCCAGGGTCTCGATGCCCAGGCTGAGCGGGGTCACGTCGAGCAGCAGCACGTCCTTGACCTCGCCGGCCAGCACGCCGCCCTGCACCGCCGCACCGATGGCCACGGCCTCGTCGGGGTTGACGTCCTTGCGCGGCTCCTTGCCGAAGAACTCGGCCACCGCCTGCTGGACCTTGGGCATGCGGGTCTGGCCGCCGACCAGGATCACCTCGCTGATGTCGCTGGCGCGCAGGCCTGCGTCGTTGAGCGCGACCTTGCACGGCTCGATGGTCTTGCGCACCAGGTCGTCCACCAGCGCCTCGAGCTTGGCCCGGGTCAGCTTGATGTTGAGGTGCTTGGGACCGGAGGCGTCGGCGGTCACGTACGGCAGGTTCACTTCCGTCTGCTGCGCGCTCGACAGCTCGATCTTGGCGCGCTCGGCCGCATCCTTCAGGCGCTGCAGGGCCAGCGGATCCTTGCGCAGGTCGATGCCCTGGTCCTTCTGGAACTCTTCCACCAGGTAATCGATGACGCGCTTGTCGAAGTCCTCGCCGCCGAGGAAGGTGTCGCCATTGGTGGCCAGCACCTCGAACTGCTTCTCGCCGTCGACTTCGGCGATCTCGATGATCGACATGTCGAAGGTGCCGCCGCCGAGGTCGTACACGGCGATCTTGCGGTCGCCGCCGGCCTTGTCCAGGC
>JAEXTE010000265.1 GCA_023453655.1 Pseudomonadota bacterium | reverse complement strand
GGGATGGGCTCCGGCGTGGGCGTCGTGCGGCGTCTTCCCGGCCGGCATGCGGCAGTGGCCCATCGCGGCGTGTTCCGGCGTGCAGCCGCTCGCGTCCGCGGTGTCGTGGCCCGCGTGGCCCGGCTCGTGACCCGGCGTCGGGGCCGGCGACGCCGGCGTGCAGTGCCCCATCGCCGCATGCGCCGGCGTGCAGGTCTCCAATGCCGCCGGTCGAGGCCGTGCGGAGTGGGCGTCTTCGCCGGCATGGCCCCGCGGATGCGCGTGGCCGGCGTGGCCTTGTGCAGGCGCATCGGCTGCCGGCGCATCATCCACGGGCGTGCAGTGGCCCATGGCCGCGTGCGCTGGCGGGCAGTCGCGCGGGGCGGGTGTGGCGTGCTGCGCATCGGGGGCGTGCTGCGCAAGCGCGGGGCCGGCGGCGACGCCCGCGAGCAGCAGGACGATGGCGTGGAAGGGGAATGTGCGGTTCATGCGCCTTCCTCCACGCGCACCTCGCGCATCATGCCCGCGTCCATGTGGTAGAGCAGGTGGCAGTGGTAGGCCCAGCGGCCCAGCGCGTCGGCGCGCACGCGGTAGCTGCGGCGCGTGCCCGGCGGCATGTCCACCGTGTGCTTGCGCACCATGAAGCGGCCGTCCTCGTCCTCGAGATCGCTCCACATCCCGTGCAGGTGGATCGGGTGCTGCATCATCGTGTCGTTGACCAGCACGATACGCAGTCGCTCGCCGTAGTTGAGCCGCAGCGGTTCGGCGCTGGCGAAGGGAATGCCGTCGAACGACCAGGAGAATTTCTCCATGTGCCCGGTCAGGTGCAGCTCGACCGTGCGTCCGGGCTCGCGGCCGTCGGGATCGTCGAACAGGCTGCGCAGGTCGCCATAGGCCAGCACGCGGCGGCCGTTGTCGCGCAGGCCGATGCCGGGGTCGTCCAGACGTGGGGTGGGCGCCATCGTCTGCATGTCGACCAGCGGATTGCCGTCCTCGCTGGCCGGGTGCGACTGCATGTCCGCGTCCTGTGCCGCGTGCATCGCGTGGCCGGCATGCGCGCCGGCGCCGCCAGCACCGCCGTGCATGGCGTGGGCGTCCGCCATTCCATGCGCACCGTGCGCGCCGTGGTCGCCGTGGCCCATCTCGGCCATGGTGAGCCGCGGTCGCGGATCCAGCGACGGCACCGGCGCCTCCAGCCCCGCGCGCACCGCCAGCGTGCCGCGCGCGTGGCCGGTGCGGCCCATGTCCTGGGCGAAGATGGTGTAGGCGTCCTGGCCCGAGGGTTCGACGATCACGTCGTAGGTCTCGGCCGCGGCGATGCGCAGTTCGTCCACGCTGACCGGATGCACGTACTGGCCGTCGGCGGCGACCACGGTCATCTTCAGCCCCGGGATGCGCAGGTCGAAGTGGGTCATCGCCGACGCGTTGACCAGTCGCAGCAGCACGCGTTCGCCGGCCCGGAATTCGCCGGTCCAGTTCCCGGCGGGCGTCGTCCCGTTCATCAGGTAGGTGTAGGTGTGCGCGTTGACGTCCGACAGGTCGCTCGGCGTCATCCGCATCTGCCCCCAGGCGCGGCGGTCGGCCAGCGCGGCGGCCAGCCCGTCGCGTCGCGCGTCGCGCAGGAAATCGCCGACCGTGGGCTTGTACCAGTTGTCGTGGTGCGGGGCTTTCTTCAGGCGCAGGAACAGGTCGGTCGGATCGAGGTCGGTCCAGTCCGACAGCAGCACCACGTGTTCGCGGTCCCAGCGGTAGGGCGCCGGTTCGATGGGGTCGACGATGATCGCGCCGTACAGTCCGGCCTGCTCCTGGCGCAGCGAATGGCTGTGGTACCAGTAGGTGCCCGACTGCCGCAGCGTGAACCGGTACAGCCAGGATTCGCCGGGCATGATCCCGTCGAAGCTCATGCCCGGAACGCCGTCCATGTTCGCCGGCAGCAGGATGCCGTGCCAGTGGATCGAGGTCTGCACGCCGGCGGGCAGGTGGTTGCTCGCGCGCAGCGTCACCGTGTCGCCTTCGCGCCAGCGCAGCAGCGGCGCGGGCAGGCCGCCGTTGACGGTGATTGCAGGACGCGGGCGTCCGGTGAAGTTCACCATCGAGGGGCCGATGTCGAGCTGGAAATCGCGTCCGGACAGCACTTGGCCCGGCGCGGCCCACGCCGGCTGGCGCGCATGCGCGGGCAGGCGCAGGGTGCCGGTGGCGAGCGCGGCGCCGCCCAGGGCAAGACCCTGCACGAAGCGCCGGCGCGACGGCGACGCGGCATCGGCGCGGGAAGGAGGAAGGTGCATGGCGTGCTCCACTGCGGACGCGTCGGGCGTCCGCACATCGTCGGTTCGGGAAGGCGTCGCGCACGCTGGCGGACGCGGGGCGGGCCGCGACTGCGGCCGGACTCAGGCGATCGGAGGACGCAGGATCGGCGTGGCGTGCGCGGTGGCGACCAGGGCGCCGGCCGGGCGCACCGGGATCGCACCAGGATCGGGGCTGGCCAGCGCGATCATCGCCGGGACCGCCGCCACGCCGTGCTGCAGGCACAGCTCCAGGCAGCGTTCGAGGCAGTCCTGGTCGGGTGCGGGCGCGTCTCCCGGGACCTGCGCAGGCGCGGCGTGGCAGTCCGCATCGCCGCCCTGCATGTCGTGACCGGGTGCCGCGGCCGTGGCGTCCGCGGTCGCATCGGCCATGGCCAGATGCGTGGCCGCCATCGCGGGACCGACGGCGTCGGCCAGCAGGCACAGGCACAGCAGCAGGCGGAGCAGGGACGGGAGCATTCGGGCGGGAGGGTCGCGGCTGCGGCGAGGATACCGCAGCGGCCCTGCGCACCGCGCGTCGCCGTGATGGCGATGCGCGGCCGTGGTTCAGCCGATCGACAGCGCCTTGTCCTTGCGCTCGGCCAGGCGCTTCTCGAGGTAATGGATGTTCTGGCCGCCGGCCTGGAAGCCGCCGTCGGCCATGATCCGCTGCTGCAGCGGGATGTTGGTCTTGATCCCGTCCACCACCATCTCCGACAGCGCCACGCGCATGCGCGCGATCGCCTGGTCGCGGTCGGCGCCGTGCACGATCAGCTTGCCGATCATCGAATCGTAGTTCGGCGGCACCGCATAGCCTTCGTAGATGTGCGAGTCCACGCGCACGCCGGGACCGCCGGGCGAGTGGAAGTGCTGGATCAGGCCAGGCGAGGGCAGGAAGGTGTCCGGGTCCTCGGCGTTGATGCGGCACTCGATCGCGTGGCCGCGCAGCACCACGTCCTCCTGCCGGATCGAGAGCTTCTGGCCCGAGGCGATCTTCAGCTGCTCGCGGATCAGGTCGATGCCGGTGACCATCTCGGTCACCGGGTGCTCGACCTGGATGCGGGTGTTCATCTCGATGAAGTAGAAGCGCCCGTTTTCGTACAGGAACTCGAACGTGCCTGCGCCGCGGTAGCCGATGCGGATGCAGGCTTCCACGCAGACGCGGCCGATCTCCGCGCGCTGCTGATCGCTGATGCCCGGCGCCGGCGCCTCCTCCACCACCTTCTGGTGGCGGCGCTGCATCGAGCAGTCGCGCTCGCCCAGGTGGATGGCGTTGCCCTGGCCGTCGGCGAGCACCTGGATCTCCACGTGGCGCGGGTTCTCCAGGAACTTCTCCATGTAGACCATGTCGTTGCCGAACGCGGCCTTGGCTTCCTGCTTGGTGGTGGCGATGGCATTGACCAGCGCGGCCTCGGTATGGACCACGCGCATGCCGCGCCCGCCGCCGCCGCCGGCCGCCTTCACGATCACCGGGTAGCCGATCTCGCGCGCGATGCGCACGTTGGCCTCGGCATCGTCGCCGAGCGGGCCGCCGCTGCCAGGAACGCAGGGCACGCCGGCGTCCTTCATCGCACGGATCGCCTCGACCTTGTCGCCCATCAGGCGGATGGTGTCGGCCTTGGGCCCGATGAAGATGAAGCCGGACTGCTCCACGCGCTCGGCGAAGTCCGCGTTTTCGCTGAGGAAGCCGTAGCCGGGGTGGAACGCCTGCGCGTCGGTGACCTCGGCGGCGGCGATGATCGCCGGCATGTCGAGGTAGCTGCGGTTGGAGGGGGCCGGGCCGATGCAGACCGACTCGTCGGCCATCGCCACGTGCTTGAGGTTGCGGTCCACCGTGGAGTGCACCGCGACGGTGCGGATGCCGAGCGCGTGGCACGCGCGCAGGATGCGCAGCGCGATTTCGCCGCGGTTGGCGATGACGACTTTATCGAGCATGGCTCACATTGTTCCCTTGGCCCGGTACCACACGCGGATGACCTGCAGCCGCTGCGAACCGATTTCCAGCCCGCCGATGTCGAGCTGGATGTTGTCGTGGAATCCGGTCTCGTTCTTCTCCGCCGTGGACACCGGCAGAAGCACGGTCTCGACGTTGAGCACGGCGATGCCCTCGGCCGCGATCCAGGCGTTGGCGCGTGCCAGCACCGCCGCGGCGTCCTCGCGGCTGCGCGTGAGCGCCAGCGTGCGGGTGGTGTCGAGAGGAACGAAATCGCGGAAGCGGATCATCGCCGGCTCAGCCGATCACGAACAGCGGCTGGTCGAACTCCACCGGCTGGCCGCTCTCGCAGGCGATCGCCAGCACCGTGCCCGAGGTGTCGGCCTCGATCGGGTTGAACATCTTCATCGCTTCGATGATGCCGAGGGTGTCGCCCGCCTTGACCGCCTGGCCGACGGTGACGAACGGCGGCTTGTCCGGCGCCGGCGAGGCGTAGAACGTGCCCACCATCGGCGAAGTGACTACGTGCCCGGCAGGCAGTCCCGAGCCGGATTCGGCGGGCGCGGGTGCACGGCCGCCGGTGGCGGCCTCGACCGGCGACTGCATCGGCATCACCTGCTCGGCGCGCTGGAACTGCTGCGCGGGGGCCTGGGCGTACACCATGGGCGCGCCGGCGCTGGAGCCGCGCGACAGGCGCACCGACTCCTCCCCCTCCTTGATCTCGATTTCGGCGAGGTTCGACTCCTCGAGCAGTTCGATGAGTTTCTTGAGCTTGCGAAGGTCCATGGAAGGCCTCGTGTTCGGGCTTGCGAAGAGAAGGGGTTCAGGAGGCGGCCGGCAGCCGGCGCAGGGCCGCGTCGAGCGCGTAGCGGTAGCTGTCGGCGCCGAACCCGCAGACCACGCCCACCGCCTTGTCGCTGAAATAGCTGTGCTGGCGGAAGGGTTCGCGGGCGTGCGGGTTGGACAGGTGGATCTCGATGTACGGGATCGCGACCGCGGCCAGCGCGTCGCGGATGGCGACGCTGGTATGGGTGAAGGCGGCCGGGTTGATCAGGATGAAGGCGGTGCCGTCGCCGCGCGCGGCCTGGATGCGGTCGACCAGCACGTGCTCGGCGTTGGACTGCAGGCTCTCGAGCGCATGCCCGGCGGCGGCGGCGTGGGCCTCGAGGTCCGCGTCGATGTCGGCCAGCGTGGCATGCCCGTAGACCTCCGGCTCGCGCGTGCCGAGCAGGTTGAGGTTGGGGCCGTGCAGGAGCAGCAGCTGGGCCATCGAACGGACGGTGCGGGACAAGGCGCGCAGTCTGGGGGAAGTCGCGGATGCTGTCCAGTTCGCCGAAGTTTGCCGGATTTAAGCGGGTGTTTGAGTTTTCGGCCGGTCAAGGGGGTTGTGTGCGGCATCCATGGCGATCGAGACCATCGCCGCGCGACGGGAAGGAGACCCGACCGGAGCGGACACGATGGCAGCCAGCGACACCCTCTACTACTCCCACAACCTCAACCCGCGCGTCGCCGTGGCCGTGGCCCGCCACGTGGGCGCGCCGCTGC
>JAEXTE010000214.1 GCA_023453655.1 Pseudomonadota bacterium | reverse complement strand
ACCGGCAGGTAGCGCACGTAGCCCTCGCGCAGCGGCACGACGTCCACGTCGAGCATCATCACCACGAACAGGAACAGCACCATCACCGCGCCGACGTAGACCAGGATCAGGGCCACGCCCAGGAACTCGGCGCCGGCCAGGATCCAGGTGCAGGCCACGGTGAAGAAGGTCAGTACCAGGAACAGCGCGGCGTGCACCGGGTTGCGGACGCTGATCACCGCACCGGCCGAGGCGACGGCCACGGCGGCGAAGGCGAGGAAGGCGAGCAGTGCGAAATCCATGGTCGGTCGCTTATCGGAAGGCGGCGTCGGCGGCGCGGCGCTCGGCGATCTCGGCTTCGAGCCGGTCGCCGATGGCCAGCAGCTGCGGCTTGGTGACGATGTTCTCGCCACGGTTCTCGAAGTGGTACTCGTGCAGGTGGGTCTCGACGATCGAGTCGACCGGGCACGACTCCTCGCAGAAGCCGCAGAAGATGCACTTGAACAGGTCGATGTCGTAGCGGGTCGTGCGGCGGGTGCCGTCCTCGCGCGGTTCCGAGTCGATGGTGATCGCCAGCGCGGGGCACACCGCTTCGCACAGCTTGCAGGCGATGCAGCGCTCTTCCCCGTTGGGGTAGCGGCGCAGCGCGTGCAGGCCGCGGAAACGCGGCGACTGCGGCGTCTTTTCCATCGGGTACATCAGCGTGTACTTGGGACGGAACAGGTACTTGAAGGTCAGCGCCATGCCGCCGAGCAGCTCGAGCAGCAGCAGGCTCCGGAACCAGGAAACGAACTTGCCCATCACTGCCCCGCCTCGAACACGCCGAAGTACGCCATCAACGCCACCACCACGATCCAGCCGATGCTCAGCGGGATGAACACCTTCCAGCCCAGCCGCATGATCTGGTCGTAGCGGTAGCGCGGGAACGAGGCGCGGAACCAGATGAAGCAGCTGGCGAAGAAGAACACCTTCGCGAACAGCCACCACCAGCCGCTGCCCAGGATCGTGCCCAGCACCGGCACGTCGGGGATCCAGGCCGCCGGGATCGGGGACAGCCAGCCGCCGAGGAAGAAGATCGGGGTCAGGAAGCTGACCAGGATCATGTTCGCGTACTCGGCCAGGAAGAACAGCGCGAACGCCGAGCCCGAATACTCGACCATGTGGCCGGCCACGATCTCCGACTCGCCTTCCACCACGTCGAACGGCGCGCGGTTGGTCTCGGCCACGCCGGATACGAAGTAGATGACGAACAGCGGCAGCATCGGCAGCCAGAACCATTCGAACACGCCCGCGTCGCCCGCCTGCGCCATCACGATCTGCGACAGGTTGAGGCTGCCGGCGCCGACCATCACGCCGACCAGGGCGAAGCCCATCGCGATCTCGTAGCTCACCACCTGGGCGGCGGAACGCATCGCGCCCAGGAACGCGTACTTCGAGTTCGAGGCCCAGCCCGCGAGGATGATGCCGTACACGCCCAGCGAGGTCATCGCCAGCAGGTACAGCAGGCCCGCGTTGGCGTTGGACAGCACCAGCTGCGCGTCGAAGGGCACCACCGCCCAGGCCGCGAACGCCGGCGCCAGGGTGATCAGCGGCGCCAGCACGTACAGCGCCTTGTGCGCGCTGCTGGGCTGGATGACTTCCTTGAACAGGAGCTTGAACACGTCGGCGAAGGCCTGCAGCACGCCCCAGCCCACGTACATCGGGCCATGGCGGGCATGCATCCAGCCGATCAGCTTGCGCTCCCAGACCACGTAGAAGGCCACGGCCAGGATCACCGGCACGGCGATGACCAGCACCTTGAGCACGATCCACGCGATCACGCCGATGGCGCCCAGCGAGATCAGCCAGTCGTGCAGCGGCGCGGTCCAGTCCGACAGCAGCGTCGCGGTATTGGTCGCGCTCATGCCGCCTCCACCGTGACGTTGCCGGCGCCCAGCGCGGCGGTGGCACCGTAGCCCGACTCGACCCAGGCGCAGCCGGGGGCGACCAGGCCGCTCACGTTGACCGGCAGCGCGGCGACGCCGGCGCCGTTGCGCACTTTCGCCATCGCGCCCTGCCCCAGGCCGAGCGCGCCCGCGTCGTCCGGATGCAGGCTCAGGCGCGGCCCGACCGTCAACGGATGCGCCTGCAGCGCCTGCGCGCGCCGGGTCAGCCCGTCCACGCGGTAGATCGCCGGGGACACGGCCAGCTCAAGCCCGCCGCCGGAAGCGGCCGCGGTCGCCCGCCCGGCCGACGCGCTGGGCGCGACCGCCTGCATGCCGGCGCGCAGGCCGGCGAGGTCGGTGAACTCGAAGCCCGGCAGCGACAGCGCGCCACCCAGGGCGCGCAGCACGGTCCAGCCCTGCCGCGCCTGGCCCGGCAGCTTGCCGGCGGCCACGGCGCGCTGTTCGCGGCCTTCCAGGTTGGTCAACGTGGCGTCGCTCTCGAACAGCGTGGCGATCGGCAGGATCACGTCGGCGACGCGGCGCGTGGACTGGCAGGCGAAGTGGCTGAAGGCCACCACCTGCGCGCCACCCAGCGCCTTGAGCGCGGTCGCCTGGTCGGCGAAGTCCAGCCCCGGCTCGATGCCGTACAGCAGGTAGGCGCCGCGCGCCTCGGCCAGCATCGCACCGGCATCGCGCGCCGTCGGCAGCACGCCATGGCGGGCCAGGCCGACGGCATTGGCGCCCTGCGGGATGCGGCACAGCGCCGCGCCGGTGGAACGGGCGAAGGCCGCGGCGGCCGCGCGAATGGCGGCGGCGTGCGGGCCGTTCTCGGCCACCGCGCCGACGATCACCGCGACGCGCTCGGTGCCACGCACCGCCTCGGCCAGTTCGGTCGCGGCCAGCGCGTCGGCGACCCGGGACGGCACGACGATCGCCTTGCTGGCGATGTCGAAGGCGAATTCGAAGTCGACCGGGCCGACCACGTGCACCTTCGCGCCGCGGCGCCAGGCCTTGCGCACGCGCTGGTGCAGCAGCGGCACCTCGTGGCGCAGGTTCGATCCCACGATCACGATCGCGTCGGCCTGGTCGATGTCGGCGACCGGCATCGCGAACGGCTCGGCGACCGCGCCGTCGGACAGGTCGTGCTGGGCGATGCGGTGGTCGAGGTTGCCGGTGCCCAGGCCCTGCGCCAGGCGCGCCAGCAGGCTGCCTTCCTCGTTGGAGGTAGCCGGGTGGACCAGCACGCCGAGGTTGTCGGCGCCGTTCTCGCGCAGGATCCGACCGGCCCTCGCCAGCGCCTCGTCCCACGACGCCTCGCGCCAGTCGCCCTCGTCGCCGTTGCTGGCGACGCGGATCAGCGGCTGGACCGCGCGGTCGTCCGCGTACAGGCCCTGGTGCGAATAGCGGTCGCGGTCGGACAGCCAGCACTCGTTGACCGCCTCGTTGTCGCGCGGCACGGCGCGCATCACGTCGCCGCGACGGGTGTGCAGGAACAGGTTGCTGCCCAGCGCGTCGTGGAAGCCCAGCGACTCGCGCGCGATCAGCTCCCACGGGCGGGCGCGGAAGCGGAACACCTTGTTGGTCAGCGCGCCGACCGGGCACACGTCGATCACGTTGCCCGACAGCTCGGTGGTCAGCGGCTTGCCGTCGTAGGTGCCGATCTGCAGGTTCTCGCCGCGCTGCATGCCGCCCAGCTCGTAGGTACCGGCAACCTCCGCGGTGACGCGGATGCAGCGCGTGCACTGGATGCAGCGGGTCATGTCGCTGGCGACCAGCGGGCCGAGGTCCTCGTCCGCCACGACGCGCTTGCGCTCGACGAAGCGGCTGACCGAACGGCCGTAGCCCAGCGACAGGTCCTGCAGCTCGCACTCGCCGCCCTGGTCGCAGATCGGGCAATCGAGCGGATGGTTGATCAGCAGGAACTCCATCACGTTGCGCTGCGCCTTGAGCGCCTTCTCGTTGCGCGTGAAGACCTTCAGCCCGTCCATCACCGGCGTGGCGCAGGCCGGCGACGGCTTGGGCGCGGAGCGGCCACCCACTTCGGTGTCGACCAGGCACATGCGGCAGTTGGCCGCGATGGACAGCTTGTCGTGGTAGCAGAAGCGCGGGATCGGGATGCCGGCCTTGTCGGCCGCCTGGATGATCATCGAGCCCTTGGGCGCGGCCAGTTCGACCCCGTCGATGAAGACGGTGACGTGGTCGGGCGGCAGGTTCGGGTTGACGGGCTGTGCGCTCACGCGACCACCTTTTCAGCCTTGACCAGCGTGCCCGCGAGCTCGTCGTCGACGTAGAAGCGCTTGTTCACGATGGCGTATTCGAATTCGTGCCAGAAGTGGCGCAGGAAGCCCTGCACCGGCCACGCCGCGGCTTCGCCGAAGGCGCAGATGGTGTGCCCCTCGATCTGCCCGGCCGCGTTGCGCAGCATCTGCAGGTCGTCGAGGGTGGCTTCCATGTTGGCGATGCGGGTGAGCATGCGGTACATCCAGCCGGTGCCCTCGCGGCACGGCGTGCACTGGCCACAGCTTTCCTTGAAGTAGAAGCGCGCGATGCGCTGGCAGGCGCGCACCATGCAGGTGGTGTGGTCCATGACGATGACCGCGCCCGAACCCAGGCCCGAACCGGCCTTCTGGATCGCGTCGTAGTCCATGGTCAGGCCCATCATCACCTCGCCCGGCAGCACCGGCATCGACGAGCCACCCGGGATCACCGCCTTGATGCGGTTGCCGTTGCGGATGCCGCCGCACAGGTCGAGCAGCTCGGAGAACGGCGTGCCGAGACGGATCTCATGGTTACCCGGGCGCGCGACGTGGCCGGAGACCGAGAAGATCTTGCAGCCGCCGTTGTTGGGCTTGCCCAGGTTCATGAACCACTCGGCGCCGTTGCGCACGATCGCCGGCACCGAGGCGTAGGTCTCGGTGTTGTTGATCGTGGTCGGCCTGCCGTACAGGCCGAAGTTGGCCGGGAACGGCGGCTTGTAGCGCGGCTGGCCCTTCTTGCCTTCCAGCGACTCCATCAGCGCGGTTTCCTCGCCGCAGATGTAGGCGCCCGCGCCCAGCGCGTTGTAGATGTCGATGTCGATGCCCGAGCCGAGGATGTCCTTGCCCAGCCAGCCGTTGGCATAGGCCTCACGGGTGGCTTCCTCGAGGTGCTCGAAGGGCTCGTGGTGGAACTCGCCGCGCAGGTAGTTGTAGCCCACGGTCGAACCGGTGGCATAGCAGGCGATCGCCATGCCCTCCACCACCGCGTGCGGGTTGTAGCGCAGGATGTCGCGATCCTTGGCGGTGCCGGGCTCGGATTCGTCGGAATTGCAGAGGATGTACTTCTGCATCTCGCCCTTGGGCATGAAGCTCCACTTCAGGCCGGTCGGGAAGCCCGCGCCGCCGCGGCCGCGCAGGCCGGACTGCTTGACCATCTCGATCACGTCGGCCGGCGGGATCTTCTCGGTGAGGATCTTCCGCAGCGCCTGGTAGCCCCCGGTCTTGAGGTAGTTCTCGTACGACCACGGCTTGTCGAAATGCAGCGTGGTGTAGACGGCCTGGTGCTCCTTCGGAGCCGGGCCGACCGGGCCGTAGCCTTCGGAATAATGAGAATGACCCGCCATTACTTCAGCCCGTCCAGCAGCTCGTCCACCTTCTCGGGGGTGAGCTTCTCGTGGTAATGCCCGTTGATCACGACCACCGGCGCGCCGCAGCACGCCGCCACGCACTCTTCCTCGCGCTTGAGGTAGACGCGGCCGTCGGCGGTGGATTCGCCCAGCCTGCAGCCGAGCTTCTTCTCGGCGTGCTCGACCAGTTGCTCGGCGCCATTGAGCCAGCAGCTGATGTTGGTGCAGAACGCCACGTTGTTGCGGCCGACCTTCTGGGTCTCGAACATCGAGTAGAAGGTCGCGACCTCGTAGGCCCACACCGGCGGCAGGTCGAGGTACTTGGCCACGGCCGCGATCAGCTCGTCGGTCAGGAAGCCCTGGTTCTGCTCCTGCGCCGCGAACAGGCCCTGCAGCACCGCCGAACGCTTGCGGTCCGGCGGGAACTTGGTCAGCCAGTGGTCGATGTGCGCGCGCGTCGCGTCGCTCAGCGCGACCATCGGGTCGACGTTGCGCGCGTTCTCGAAATTGCCTGTCGCTTTCATCGCCTGCCTTACCTGTCGATTTCGCCGAACACGATGTCGTAGGTACCGATCATCGCCACCACGTCCGACAGCATGTGCCCCTTCACGATCTCGTCCATCGACGACAGGTGCGCGAAGCCCGGTGCGCGCAGGTGCACGCGGAACGGCTTGTTGGCGCCGTCGCTGACCAGGTAGCAGCCGAACTCGCCCTTGGGCGCCTCGACCGCGCAATAGGTCTCGCCGGCGGGCACGCTGTAGCCCTCGGAGAACAGCTTGAAGTGGTGGATCAGCGCTTCCATGTCGTCCTTCATCTCCTCGCGGGAGGGAGGCGCGACCTTGTAGTTGTCGATCATCACCGGGCCGGGATTGGCCCGCAGCCAGCGCACGCACTGCTCGATAATGCGGGTGGACTCGCGCATCTCGGCCACGCGCACCAGGTATCGGTCGTAGCAGTCGCCGTTGACGCCCACCGGGATGTCGAAGTCGACGGCGTCGTACATCGCGTACGGCTGCTTCTTGCGCAGGTCCCAGGCCACGCCCGAGCCGCGCAGCATCGGGCCGGTCATGCCCCAGGCCAGCGCCTGCTCCGGCGGGATCACGCCGATGCCGACGGTGCGCTGCTTCCAGATGCGGTTGTCGGTGAGCAGGGTCTCGTACTCGTCCACCCGGTTCGGGAAGTCCTTCGCAAAGGCCTCCAGGTAGTCGAGCATCGATCCCTCGCGCCACTCGTTGAAGCGCTTGAGCTTGGCGCCCTTGCGCCAGGGCGATTCGCGGTAGCGCGGCATGCGGTCGGGCAGGTCGCGGTAGACGCCACCGGGGCGGTAGTAGGTCGCATGCATCCGCGCGCCCGACACCGCCTCGTACACATCCATGAGTTCCTCGCGCTCGCGGAACGCGTACAGGAACACCGCCATCGCGCCCAGGTCGAGCGCGTTGGACCCGATCCACATCAGGTGGTTCAGGATCCGGGTGATCTCGTCGAACATCGTGCGGATGTACTGGGCGCGCACCGGCGCCTCGATCCCCATCAGGGTCTCGATCGCGCGCACGTAGGCGTGCTCGTTGCACATCATCGACACGTAGTCCAGGCGATCCATGTAGCCGATCGACTGGTTGAACGGCTTGGACTCGGCCAGCTTCTCGGTGCCGCGATGCAGCAGGCCGACGTGCGGGTCGGCGCGCTGTACCACCTCGCCGTCCATCTCCAGGATCAGGCGCAGCACACCGTGCGCAGCCGGGTGCTGCGGGCCGAAGTTCAGCGTGTAGTTGCGGATTTCCTGGCGCTGCTCGGACGCGTTGCTGGCGAAGCCTTCGCTGGCCTGGCGCACGGGAACGTGGGGGGTACTGCTCACTTCGATCCCTCCGTGGCGCGCGCCTGCTCGCGGCCCGCCCGCGGG
>JAEXTE010000195.1 GCA_023453655.1 Pseudomonadota bacterium | reverse complement strand
CGGCAGCCGGCCAGGCGCGCCGGCACGCCCAGCATCAGCGCGGTCGAGGGCAGCGGCGCGCTGCCGGCCGGTACGTACAGGCCGACCCGCGCGATCGCGCGCACCACGCGTTCGCAGAGCACGCCGGGCGCGGTCTCGACGGCGTAGCCCTGTACCATTCCGGCGCGGTGGAAACGCTCGATGCGCCCGGCGGCGTCCTGCATCGCGGCCTTCAGCTCCGCCGGCACCGCGGCCTCGGCCGCAGCGAATTCCGCCGGCGACACCTCCAGTTGCTCCAGCGCGACGCCGTCGAAGCGCCGCGTGATCTCGCGCAGCGCGGCATCGCCACCGGCGCGCACGTCCTCGATCAATGCGGACACCGCGGCGCGCGTCTGCGCCGCGACCGCCTGCACGGGGCGCAGCAGCGCCCGCGCGCGCGCGTCCGCATCCAGCGCGGTCCAGTCCAGGCGCTGGGCCAGCCCTGCGTTCATGCCAGCATCCTTTCGACCGGCAGCACCATCAAGCCGCGTGCACCGGCGCGCTTGAGATCCTCCAGCCGCTGCCAGGTCATCGCGCCGTGGCACAGCGCCTGCAGCGCCAGCGTGTCGGCGCCGTCGACCTGCAGCAGGGTCGGCTGTTCGGCATCGGGCAGCAGTTCGAGCAGCGCCGGCACCTCGCTGCGCCGGGCCTGGAACATCAGCAGCCGGCTGTCCTTGAGCCGCAGCACGCCGTCGAGGCGGCGCAGCAGCAGCTGTGCGAGCTCGCCGCGGATGTCGGCGAACGGCTGCACCGGGCCGGCCAGCACCGCCTCGCTGCGCATGATCGTCTGCACCGGCTTGAGCTGGTTGGCCGCGAGCGTCGCGCCGCTGGAGACCAGGTCGCAGATCAGGTCGGCCTGGCCCAGGCGCGGCGCGATCTCCACCGAGCCGGACAAGGTCACGATTCCGGCATCCACGCCCTGCCCGGCCAGCCACTTGCCGAGCAGGCCGGGGTAGCTGGTGGCGATGCGCTTGCCCTGCAGCTGCTGCGGCCCTTCCCACTCCCAGGCGTCCGGCACCGCGATGTCGAGCCGGCAGCCGCCGAAGCCGAGCGGGAGGATTTCCTTCGACATCTGGGGCTTGCCGGCGGCGGCGCGCTCGGCGGCCTGTTCCTCCAGCACGTTGCGGCCGACGATGCCGTAGTCGCACACCCCGTCGGCCAGCAAGCCGGGGATATCGTCGTCGCGCACCAGCAGCAGGTCGACCGGCGCGGTCTCGCCGTAGCAGAACAGCTTGTCGCGGCTTTCGCGCCAGGACAGTCCGCAGGAGGCGAGCAATGCCCGCGCCGGATCGCTCAGGCGTCCGGACTTCTGGATGGCGATGCGCAGGCGGTCGCGCGCCGCGGGGACGGCCGTGGGGCTCATCTTGGATTCCTTCAGTGGCCCGGCGCGAGCCGGGGGTACTGGCGCTTGACCGCGGCCGCGTAGCCGCCGGCGCCATGTTCGAGCGTGCGCGCGACCCGGCCGATGGTGGTCACGCTCACCAGGGTGCGTTCATGGATTTCGCGGTAAGGCAGGCCCTGCAGCAGCAGGGGCACGACCCGCCAGCGGTCCGCCATGGCCTCGAGTTCGGCCGGCGTGCAGAGGTCGCGCAGGAACGCGGCCACCTCGTCGACCCGCTCCAGGCCCGCCAGCGCCTTGGCCAGCGCCCGGAAGGAGGCGTCGGCGTCGGAGTCGGACAGTGGTTCGAGGCGCTGTTTCATGATCGGCATAATGTAATAGCGTGTTATTACATTAGTCAAGACGGGCAGCTGAACGCGCCAGGACGTGGCTGGTCATCGCGCGCGCGGCGACGCCCGCGCGTTACGGCCTTTTTCGCTCGGACCGGTGCGCCATGCGCAGATGGCGTTGCAGGCGCGACCCTCGGTGCCGGGGTCGCTTGCGGTCGAACCGGCGGAATCGCGGCAACGCCGGGCATAGGCCGGGACCGCGCACGCACCCGCGGCGCGGCAACGGCTCGGGTCGCCACGCACGACCGCATCGATTCGAGAGATCCGGCTGAGCCAACGCCCCGCCGGCACGCTGGATCCGCGCCGTGCGACGCCGGCCGTGGCCGGCCGGTCGTGCCGCCTCAGCCGCCCTCGGGCACGCCGCGCGCCCGGGCCATCGTCCAACCGGCGACGACCCCCGCCAGCGCGCCGCACCATTCCAGGAACGCGCGTGTGCCGACGTTGTCGGCATCATGGATCTTCGCCAGGGCGATCCTGGCGTACAGCGGCGACTCCAGGGTCACCACGCCGAGATAGAACAGGTGCCAGGTATCGATCCCCGCCCCGATCACCACGGCAGTCACGCAGGCCCAGCCGATCGCCTGCGCTTCGCTCCAGCCTGCGCGCCGCGCCAGCCAGGTCCAGGCGAGCAGGCTCGCCACGCCGACGACGAATGCGATCAGCGCGGCCAGCAGGACCCCGGTCCAGCCCAGCGGCAGCGGCAGGTTCAACGCCCCACCGCCGCGAGCAGGCTGCCGTCGGCGACCATCGCCACCGCGGCTGCCACTTCGCCGTCGAGCGCGCGATCGCGGTCGAGGAACGGGATGCGTTCGCGGATCGCGGCATGGGCCGCCGCGCCCGCCCGGCCCGGATGGAAGGCCTCGGCCGCAGCCAGCTCGGCGCGCAGCGCCTCGACTTCCTCGACGAACACGCCGTGCAGCGCGCTGCCCTCGATCGCGCCATGCACCTTGCGCGCCAGCGTCGCGGCGTCCGCGCGCCGCGCCAGGTCGCGGGCGGCGTTGATCATGTCCACGCGCAGATCCAGCGCCTGCGCGGCGGTGTACAGCTCCAGCGCCAGCACCTTGCCCAGGTCGTCGGCCATCGCCAGCACGTGGCGCGCCTCGTTGGTGCCCATGGACACATGGTCCTCGGCGTTGGCGCTGGTCGGAATCGAGTAGACGCTGGCCGGGTGCGCGCGCGTGGCCAGGTCGTTGACAATCGCCGCCGCGGTGTACTGCACGATCATGAAGCCCGACTCGGTGCCGTCCTCGTTGCCGATCAGGAACGCCGGCAGGCCGTCGTTGGTGGCCGGGTCCACCAGCTTGTTGAGGCGGCGCTCGCTGATCGAGGCCAGCACCGGGATCGCGGCCTTGACCGCGCTCATCGCCAGCGCCAGCGGCATGCCGTGGAAGTGGCCGGCGGAAATCACCTGCTCCTCGACGTGCTCGGCCTGGCGGTCCGGGAACACCAGCGGATTGTCGGTGACCGCGTTGAGCTCGATGTCGAACACGCGCCGCGCGTGCTCCACCGCGTCGCGCACCGCGCCGTGCACCTGCGGGATGCAGCGCAGCGAATAGCTGTCCTGCGGCTGGTGCTTCTTGCCGCCGCGGAACGGCTTGAAGCGCGCGTAGAACTTCTCGCGGCCGTGGCGCTGGTCGGCCGGCACCCAGTCCCAGCCGATGTCGAAGCTCAGCTGCCGCGATTCGGCGGTCTCCCAGCTGGTCGGCAGCCAGGGCCGGAACCGCGGCACCAGGTGGTAGGGAATGTCGGCCAGGGTCGAACCGTCGAGCAGCTCGCGCAGGTGCGCGGCGGTGTGCACCTGGCCCGGATGCGGGCGCAGCGCGTGCACTTCCTCGGCGAACGCGCCCAGGCGACCGGCGAAGGCGTCGATGGTCATCGCCGCCGCCAGGTCGGCCGTGTCGAGCAGGCGATCGAGCCGGTGCAGCGCGAGCACGCCGGTGGCGAGCATCTGCGCGGTGCCGTTGTTGAGCGCCAGGCCTTCCTTGTACGACAGCGCCACCGGCGACAGGCCAGCGGCCTGCAGCGCCTCGCCGCCGGGGATCCGGCGGCCGTCGAAGAAGGCTTCGCCACCGCCGAGCAGCACGATCGCCAGGTGCGACAGCGGCGCCAGGTCGCCCGACGCGCCTACCGACCCCAGCGCGGGCACCACCGGCACGATGCCGGCGTTGAGCAGGTCGGCCAGCGCCTGCAGGGTCTGCACGCGGATGCCCGAATGGCCCTTGAGCAGGGTATTGATGCGGATGCACAGCATCGCGCGCACCACGTCGGCCGCGAGCGGCTCGCCGACGCAGACCGCATGCGTGACGATCAGGTTGTGCTGCAGCTCCTCGTGCAGCGAGCGGCCCGACTTCGCCGCGCCCGGCAGCTCGTCGCGCAGCGGATGCGCGCCCAGCAGCTTGTCGGCATTGCTGCCGAAGCCGGTGGACACGCCGTAGATCGGCTCTTCGCGCCGCACCTGCTCGGCGAGGAAATCGGCGGCGCGCGCGACGTCGCGCAGCGCGGCGGGGTCCAGTTCGACCGGTGCGCCATTGGCCACCATCACCAGCTGCTGGCGGGTGAGCGACTTGCCGTCGAGACGGATGGCCTTCATGCGTGCGCGGCCGGCTTCGGGTTCGCCATCACCACCTCACTGCCCGCCCTGCGCGCGCCACTGCTCGCGCTCGACCAGCAGGGTGCGCGCCAGGTCGGCGTCGGCCACCTCGAACTGTTCGCCGCGGCGCAGGTCCTTGACCGAGACCACGCCCTTGGCGGCCTCGTCCTCGCCGCGGATCACGACGAAGCGGATGCCGGCGCGATCGGCGTACTGCATCTGCTTGCCGAGCTTGCGCGGCTCGAGCTGGGTCTCGACGTTCAGGCCCACCGCGCGCAGCTGCTGCGACAGTCCCAGCGCGTGATCCAGGCCTTCGTCGTCGAACAGGGTGACCAGCACGTCGACCGAGCTGTCGGCGGTCCGCACCAGCCCGGCCTCGCGCAGCTGCCAGAACAGCCGGGTCAGGCCGATCGAGATGCCGACGCCCGGCAGCTTCGACCTGGTGTAGTGGCTGGCGAGGTTGTCGTAGCGGCCGCCCGAGCAGATCGAGCCGATGCCGGGGTGCGCGTCGAGCGTGGTCTCGTAGACGATGCCGGTGTAGTAGTCCAGGCCGCGCGCGATCGACAGGTTGATCGCATAGCGCGATTCCGGCACGCCCAGTGCCTTGAGCCGGCGCAGCACTTCGCGCAGCTCCTCGCGCCCTTCCTCGAACAGCGGGGTGCCGGCGCCGAGCGCGTCGAGCTTCTCCAGCGCATCGTCATGGCCGGTGGAGCGCACGCGCGAGAACGCCATCAGTCGGTCGATGACCTCGGACGACAGCCCGAAGCCCTCGCCGGCCAGGGTCGCGCGCACCGCGTCCTCGCCGCGCTTGTCGAGCTTGTCGATCTCGCGCAGTACCGGCACCTGCGCGTCGTCGGCGATGCCCTGCCCCTCGAAATAGCCGCGCAGCATCTTGCGGTGGTTGAACTGGATGGTGAAGTCGCCGATGTCCAGCGCCTCGAACACGGCGCTGATCACCGCCGGCACTTCCGCATCGTGGCGGGTGGACAGCGCGTCCTTGCCGATCACGTCGATGTCGCACTGGTAGAACTCGCGGAAGCGGCCGCGCTGGGCGCGCTCGCCGCGGTACACGCGCTGCATCTGGTAGCGGCGGAAAGGGAAGGCCAGTTCGTGCTCGTGCTCGGCGACGTAGCGCGCCAGCGGCACGGTCAGGTCGAAGCGCAGCGCCAGCTCGGGCAGGCCCTCGGAGGCCTTCTCCAGCGCGCCGGTGGACTGGGCGAAATACACCTGCCGTTCGGTCTCGCCGCCGGACTTGGTCAACAGGACCTCGGACAGCTCGAACACGGGGGTCTCGATCGGCAGGAAGCCGAAGCCCTCGAAGATGCGCCGGATGGTGTCGAGCATGCGCTGGAACGCGATCTGGTCGCGCGGCAGCAGTTCCATGACGCCGGGCGGGGTTCTGGGCTTGATCATGCCTGTCGCGGGGAGCGGAGAAAGAGCGACATTCTACCCGGGCGCGCGTCCCGGCCGGTGCCGCCGGACCATCCGCAGGCCCGGCATGGCCCGCCGCGGATCGCCCGCCCTTGGACATTTTTACCTCCGGGACCGGCCGCCGCGCCGGTATCATGTGGCGAGCCTGTGCACAGAGCCCGCATGTCCAACCCCGCCCTCGCCCGCTGCCGCCACCAGACCCGTACGGTCGTTCCGCTCGACTGCGCGCGCTGCGCGGTGCGCGACCTCGCGGTCTGCGCAGCGCTGCCCGCACCCGAGGTCGAGTCGCTGGAGCGCTACGCCTCTTCGATGGAGCTGCAGGCCAACGCCGCGCTGGCCCGCAGCGGCCAGCCCAGCCGCCCGGCGTACAGCGTGACCGGCGGCATGCTGCGGCTGGTGCGCACCCTGCCCGATGCGCGCCGGCAGGTGGTGGGTTTCGCCACGCCGGGCACCTTCGTCGGGCTGTCGGAGGTGGCGGTGCATCGCCACAGCATCGAGGCGGTGGTGCCGAGCCGGGTCTGCGTGTTCGACCTGGACATGCTGCGCGACCTGCGCAACCGCTACCCGGCCTTCGAACACACCCTGCTCGAACGCGCCTGCCGCGAACTCGACGATGCGCACGACTCGATGCTGCTGCTCGCGCGCCTGTCGCCGATGGAGCGCCTGGCCAGCTTCCTGCTGCGCCTGCGCAGGCAGATGAAGGTCCGCGACGACGAGCCGACCATGGCCCTGCCGATGGGGCGCGGCGACATCGCCGACCACCTGGGCCTGACCGTGGAGACGGTGAGCCGCAGCTTCACCCGCCTGCGCGAGCAGGGCGTGATCGCCCTGCCCGATCCGCAGCACGTGGAACTCCTCGACCGCGCCGCACTGGCCGAGCTGGCGACCGTCCTGCACTGAGGCGCGGCCTCAGGCAGCCGGGTACAGCGTCCCGTCGCGCAGCAGCAGTTCGCGATCCACCACCCCGGCCGGCAGCCGCGCGTGGCTGATCACCAGTACGCCGCGCCCCGTGCACCATTGCGCCACGCCGCGCATCACCGCGTCGGCGGTGTCCTGGTCCAGGCCTTCGGTGGGCTCGTCGAGCACCAGCAGCGGCGCGTCGCGCAGCAGGGCGCGCGCCAGCGCGATCCGCCGCGCCTGCCCGGCCGAGACGGTCGTCCCGCCCTCGCCGATCCAGCACGACAGCCCGCCAACCGCCTCGACCCAGGGTGCCAGCTGCACGCAGGCCAGGGCCTCGCGCATGCGCGCGTCACCCGCAGCGGGATTCCCCAGCCGCAGGTTGTCGGCCAGCGTTCCCGCGAAGACCGGCGCCTCCTGCGGCAACCAGGCCAGCCGCGCATGCCAGTCGGACAAGGCCGCCTCGCGCAGGTCGACTCCGCTCCAGCGCAGCGCGCCGGCCGCCGGATCGACCGCACGCAACACCAGCGCCGCGAGGCTGCTCTTGCCCACGCCGCTGTCGCCACGGATCGCGACCCGCTCGCCCGGTGCGAGCCGCAGCGTCGCGCGATCCAGGACGCGCCGGCCACCGGGCCAGGCGAAGACGACCGCATCCAGCAGCAGTTCGCCGGACGCGGGAAGCGGCTGCGGGCGCCGGGGTTCGGCAACGACTGGCACCTGGCCCGCCACTGCCCCGATCCGATGCGCCGACGCGCGTGCACCTTGCAGCGCCTGCCAGGCCAGGGCGAGCGCCGGCGTGAGTTCGGACAGGGCCAGCGCGGCGAACGCCAGCCCGGCCGCCTGCGCCGGCGACACCCGCCCCGCCAGCGCAGCGTCGCAGGCCAGCCACAGCAGTCCGGTCCAGCCGATCGCGCCCGCTGCGCCGAGC
>JAEXTE010000099.1 GCA_023453655.1 Pseudomonadota bacterium | reverse complement strand
GCGTCCTTCTTCTAGGCGGCCTTCTTGGTGGTCTTCTTGGCAGCCTTCTTGGCGGGCTTCTTGGCGGCCTTCTTCGCCGGCTTCTTGGTGGCCTTCTTGGCTACCTTCTTCTTGGCGACCTTCTTGGTGGCGGCCTTCTTCGCCGTCTTCTTGGCGGCCTTCTTGGCTACCTTCTTCTTCGCGACCTTGGCGGTCTTCTTGGCAGGTGCCTTCTTGGTCGCTTTCTTGGCGACCTTCTTCTTTGCAGCTTTCTTCGCGGCCATGGGATGGCTCTCCTCGTCAGTTTGACTTGCAGTACGACTGCCCAGGGGTCAAGCAGCGCGCGGGTATCGGACCCGTGCACTACCGCCGGCGCGCCAGGCGCACCGGAACGGATACGGCAGGGACAACACGCTCGGGGGAACGCGGTCCCGACAACACGAAAACACCTGCGATCCGGAGCGGCGCAGGTGTCCTGAAACAGATGGTCTGGTTTTCGCAGCGGAGACGGTGCCGGCATCCACCTTGTAGAAGTTCGGGGCGGAGGTGGTTTTTTTGCTGCTCGTTTTCGCTGTGTGCTGACTCACTCGCTTCTGCGGCAACGTCGGTTGGGCGAAACCTAATCACGGTTTTTTCGGCTGTCAACACCCCGCGCCGCGAATTCTTCGCGCCGTCTCCACGGAGCAGGTGCGCGCGCCCTCGACCGGACGCGCGCCACCGACGCGCGGGCGAGTACGGCGACGCATCGCGCGCCGGCCGATGTCGAAACGAAAGCGCGGAAAACAAGCGTGTTTTGAAAATTCGCATGCGACGCATGCGCGTTCGGCCCAGCCGGGCGCGACGCGTCGCACGTCGTTGCGTGCACCCTTCCGTCGAGCACGACGCGGGTTGAACGAAAGCTTGCGGAAGGACGCGTTGCGCGCCGCACAACGGTCGTTTGCGCGAAAAGTGCGCAAACTTTTTCGGGGAGGGAGTGGCGTCCGCGGTCGCGAAACGATCCGCGTGCGAGGTTGGCCTGGACGAAAGTCGCGGCGCGTTGGCGGCGCGCGCGTTCCGGAATTCTCCGGAAGCGGAGGTGCCGCGACACGGTCGACGGCACCCGGTGCGGCGGACGTCGCGTCCGCCGCGTGATCGATCAGTGATCGTCTTCCTCGAGCAGCTCGGCGTAGTCGTCCGGCTCGAGCAGTTCGTTGAGCTGGTCCGGCTCGCTGGCCTCGACCACGTACAACCAGCCCTCGCCGTAGGCGTCTTCGTTGATCGTCTCGGGCTTGTCGGCCAGGGCGCTGTTGACCGCGACCACCGTGCCCGACACCGGCGCGTACACGTCCGAGGCGGCCTTGACCGACTCGACCACCGCGCAGGCGGTGCCGGCCTCGACGCTGTCGCCGACCGCCGGCAGTTCCACGTACACCAGGTCGCCGAGCAGCCCCTGCGCGTGGTCGGAGATGCCGACGGTCACCTTGCCGTCGCCCTCGACGCGCGCCCACTCGTGGGACTTCATAAACTTCAGGTCGCCAGGGATCTCGCTCATCGTGGACTCCGCTCTCGTACGGGCATCAGGGGAAGGGGCGGATAGTGTAGCCAAGCCCGGCGCCGCCGCCGCAATCGGCACCGGGTCCGATCAGAGGATCCTGCCTTCGCGGACGAACGGGAAGTTCACCACCCGCACCGGGATCTCGCGGCCACGGATGTCCACCCGCACACCCTCGCCCATGTCGCCGGCCGGCACGCGCGCGAACGCGATCGCCTTGCCGATGGTGGGCGAGAAGGTGCCGGACAGGATCTCGCCCTCCCCCGCAGGGGTGAGCACGCGCTGGCCGTGGCGCAGCACGCCCTTCTCGTCCATGACCAGGCCGATCATCTGCCGCGGCGCGCCGTCGCGCTTGTGCTGCTCGAGCGTCGGGCGGCCGATGAAGTCGCGTCCCTCGTCCAGCGCCACGGTCCAGCCGAGCGCGGCCTCGAACGGCGACACCGACTCGTCCATGTCCTGGCCATAGAGGTTCAGACCAGCCTCCAGGCGCAGGGTGTCGCGCGCGCCCAGCCCAGCCGGCTTCACCCCGGCCTGCAGCAGCGCATCCCACAGCGCCACCGCGCCGGATTCCGGCACGACGATCTCGAAACCGTCCTCGCCGGTGTAGCCGGTGCGGGCGATGAACAGGTCGCCGAACGGCGTGCCGGCAGTCTCGCGCGCGGCGAACCTGCCGAGCTTGCCGAGCGCGGCCGCGTCCTCGCCGCCGACCAGACCCGCTACCCGCTCGCGCGCGTTCGGACCCTGCACTGCGATCATCGCCAGGTCGTCGCGCTCGCGGACCTCGACGCCGAAGCCGGCGGCATGGCTGCCGATCCACGCCAGGTCCTTGTCGCGGGTGGACGCGTTGACCACCAGGCGGAACCAGTCCTCGCGCAGGAAGTAGACGATCAGGTCGTCGATGATGCCGCCCTGCCCGTTGAGCATGCAGGCGTACAGGGCCTTGCCGGGCTGCTTGAGCTTGTCCACCGAGTTGGCCAGCAGCTTGCGCAGGAACGGGCGCACCCGGTCGCCATGCAGGTCGACCACGGTCATGTGGCTGACGTCGAACATGCCGGCGTCGCGGCGCACCTGGTGGTGCTCGTCGATCTGGGAGCCATAGTGGATCTGCATGTCCCAGCCGCCGAAGTCGACCATCCTGGCGCCGAGCGCACGGTGGCTGTCGTTGAGGATGGTCTTGCGGGTCATGGCGCGGTCCGGTAGCGGGAATGCGCGGATTATCCCAGAACCCGCCGCTCCGGGCCCCTGCGCCCGGGCCAGTCAGTGGCGATGGGCGTGGCCGTGGTGATGGGCATGCGCGTCGTGGGCCGCGAGCGGGTGCGCGTCGTCGCAGTCCGGCCCGTGGCAGTCGCCGGCGCCCTCGACCTGCAGCGTCGCGTGGCCGATATCGAAGCGCTCTCGCAGCAGGCCGGCCGCCAGGTGGCGCAGCGCGCGCGGATCGGCGGAGGCGTCCACCACCAGGTGCGCGGTCATCGCCGCGCGGGTCGACGCCAGCGACCACACGTGCAGGTCGTGTACGCCGGCCACGCCCGGCAGGCCGGCGAGCGCGGCGCGCACCTGGCCCAGGTCGATCCCCTCGGGCACGCCCATCATCAGCACGTTGCCGGCCTGGCGTACCAGTGTCCACGCGCGAGGCAGCACCCACAGGCCGATCGCCGCGGCGATGATCGGGTCGGCGGCCTGCCAGCCGGTGAAGCGGATCACCAGCGCGGCGACGATCACGCCGATCGAGCCGATCATGTCGGCCCAGACCTCGAGGTAGGCGCCCTTCATGTTCAGGCTTTCGCCACTCCCCGCCTGCAGCAGGCGCATCGCGACCAGGTTCACCACCAGCCCGGCGACGCCGACCACCAGCATGCCGATCGAAGCGACGGGCGCAGGTTCCAGGAAACGCTGCACCGATTCCCAGAGGATGTAGGCCGACAGGCAGAACAGCAGCAGGCCGTTGGCCATCGCCCCCATCGCCTCGGTACGCACGTAGCCAAAGCTGCGTTGAGCGTCGGGCGGCCGGCGCGACAGGCGCACCGCGACCAGGGCGATGCCCAGGGCCAGCGCGTCGGTCGCCATGTGCGCCGCGTCCGAGAGCAGGGCCAGACTGTTGGTGGCGAAGGCGGCGGCCAGCTCCACCAGCATGAAGCCGGCGATCAGTCCGAGTGCCCACCACAGCGGCTTTTCGTGACGGATGCTGGCGGCGCTGGCGTGGTCGTGGTCGTGTCCCATGGGCCGGCACGCTAGCGGCGACGGCGGCTGTTACACAATCGCCATGGCCGGACGATGCGGTTCGGCGCGCGCCGCAGCCTCGGCAGGCAAACGCATCGACCCGCGTGCTGCCGGACCCGACGCCGCGGGGCGGAGACCCGCCGGAATCCCGCGGCAACCGGCCGCCGGACGGATCAGGTTCCGGCCGGCTCCACCCGCAGCGCCACGCCGTCGGTCCCGACCACGCGCACCGGCGTGCCGGCGGCCAGGTCCGGGCCCTCGACCACCCAGAATGCGTCGCCGATCTTCACCCGCCCGCGTCCGGCGACGATCGGCTGCTCGAGCGGCACCACGCGACCGATGTGGTGCAGCGCACGGCGGTTGAGCGTGGGGTGATCGCTTTGGCGGCCACGACCGCGGAACCATTTGCGATAGACCTGGATCGACACGAAGCTCAGCACCACGAAGGCGGCCACCTGGGCCAGCAGCGGGATCCCCGGGACCGCCAGCACGGCGAGGAACACCGCCACGGCCGCAAACGCCATCCACAGCATGAAGGCGCCCGGCGCCAGCGCCTCGGCCGCGAACAGCAGCAGCGCGACCGCGGCCCAGGCGACCACGTCCCAGCGCAGGTCCATGGCTCAGTCCCCCGCCGGGAAGGTGGCGCGGTTCTGCGGCGGGTTGCGCGGCGCCGCCTGCTGCTTGCCCAGCGCCTCCCTGGCGAGTTCGGCGACGCCCGCGATCGAGCCGATGATGCCGCTGGACTCCATCGGCATCAGCACGAACTTCTGGTTGGGTGCGGTCGCCAGCTTGCCGAACGCCTCGACGTACTTTTGCGCCACGAAGTAGTTGATCGCCTGCACGTCGCCCTGCGCGATCGCGTCCGAGACCATGCGCGTGGCGTTGGCCTCGGCCTCGGCCAGGCGCTCGCGCGCTTCGGCCTCGCGGAACGCCGCCTCCTTCTCGCCCTCGGCTTCCAGGATCGCCGCCTGCTTCTCGCCCTCGGCGCGCAGGATCGCCGACTGGCGGTGGCCCTCGGCCTCCAGGATCACGGCACGGCGCTCGCGCTCGGCCTTCATCTGCCGGGCCATGGAATCGACCAGGTCGCGCGGCGGCTGGATGTCGCGGATCTCGATGCGGGTGACCTTCACGCCCCAGGGATTGGTGGCGTGGTCGACCACGTTGAGCAGCTGCGCGTTGATCGTCTCGCGCTGGCTCAACGACTCGTCCAGGTCCATCGAACCGATCACGGTGCGGATGTTGGTCTGCACCAGGGCGATCATCGCGACCTCCAGGTTGGCCACCTCGTAGGCCGCCTTCGCCGCGTCGAGCACCTGGAAGAACACCACGCCGTCGACCTTGACCACCGCGTTGTCCTTGGTGATCACGTCCTGGCTGGGCACGTCCAGCACCTGCTCCATCATGTTGACCTTGCGGCCCACCCCGTAGACCACCGGGATCAGGAAGTGCAGGCCCGGCGTCATGGTGTGGGTGTAGCGGCCGAAGCGCTCCACCGTCCACTCGTAGCCCTGGGGCACCATCCGCACCGTCTTGAACAGGATCACGATGCCCGCCACCAGCAGCACCGCGGTCAGGAACATGCCTCCACCCATGGTCTCGCTCCCCTTATCCAGTGAATCCAGTATAGGTCCATGACGGCGGCTGCCGGCCGGATGTGACCGTGGCGGCCACGCCCCTGACCGATGCCACGCGCCCTGGCGCACGGTGGCTGCGACGCTTCCGGCCGCTGCCGCATCCATAGCCGTACATGCCGCCCGAACCGCCCGCCTCCTCCAGCTTCGCCATCGCCGTGCCCGCGGCGCTGCTGGCCCGCGTGCGCGCCGGCGAGCGCGCGGCGTTCGAACAGGTCTACCGCTGGTTCGAGCGGCCGGTGTTCACCCTGGCGCTGCGGATCTGCGGCGATCGCGAGGAGGCGGCCGAGGTGTTGCAGGACACGATGCTCAAGGTGATGGACAGGATCGACGGCTTCCGCGGCGACAGCCCGTTCTGGGGCTGGCTGCGACAGATCGCGGTCAACGAGGCGCTGATGCGGCTGAGGCGCACGCGCCAGCAGCCCGACGGGCTGGACATGGAGCTGCACGAGCCCGCCGACGACGCCACGCCGCTGCCGCCGGCCGCGGCCGACGCGGCGATCCTGCAGCGCGCCCTGGCGTCGCTGCCCGCGTCGACCCGCAGCGTGCTGTGGCTCTACCACGCCGAGGGCTATACCCATGAGGAGATCGGCGTGCTGATGCAGCGCACCACCAGCTTCTCGAAATCGCAGCTCGCGCGCGGCACCCGCCGCCTGCGCGTCCTGCTCGAACCGGACGCGCGTCCGGTGGAGGCCGCCAGCCATGCATGACCATCGCCCGCCCGCGCCGCAGGACTGGCGCGACGCGTTCTCCGCGCTTCCGCTGGAAGCGCCCCCGCCCGGAGGCTGGGAGGCGCTGTCGGCGCGGCTCGATGCCAGGCGCCCCGCGCCTGCAACGTCGCGGCCGGCGCGCCCCGCCCGCTGG
>JAEXTE010000018.1 GCA_023453655.1 Pseudomonadota bacterium | reverse complement strand
TGCGCGTGGCCGGATCGGTGGTGATGTCGCTGACCCGTCCATTGCTGAAGTGCAGCTGGAACTCGGCGAAGCTGCTCAGCCAGTAGCGCCACAGGTCGGACTCCAGGTCCGGGTTTTCGCTGCTGATGGGATAGCCCAGCGAGGCGAGGACCTGTTCGCGGGTCATGCCCGGGGTCACGCGGGACTGGCGCACCGCCTCCTGCACCTTGGCCGGCCAGCCGGCGATGGCCGCCTTCGGATCCTCGGTGACCACGTAGCGGCGGGCGAATGCCGCGTTGTCGAGGTCGCGGCTGTAGTCGTTGCCGATCTCCTGCTTCGCGCCGTCGATCTGCACCTTCACCCGGTAGCGGCCGTAGCCGGTCACCTTCACCGGGGTGCCGGCCGGGATCACCCGCTTGCCGCCCTCGGCGTAATTGCTGTCGCTGATCCAGCTGCCGTCGCTGCGCATGTTGCAGCACAGGTAGCCGTCGTACTTCTCCTGCGCGCCGGCGCTTCCCGCCAGCAGCGCGGCGGCAATGCCCAGCGCCCGCAGGCCCTGGCGCGTGCCGATCCTGGTCGTCACATCCATCGTGTCGTGCTCCGTTCCCCTGCGGCCGGGCCTTCCGCGATGCGTGGACCGGGGCGCCACGGCCCCGTGCGCGTCGCCCCTCCGCGCCGCCGCATTGTGCCCGCTGCGCGCGCCCCGGGACACCCGCGCGGCGCCGGCCGCGGTGTAAGCTGTCGCTGCGATGCAATGCGCCGATGCCGCCGAAACGTCCCGCCAGCTGGCCGAACTGCGGCTCCAGCATCGCGACCTCGACACCGCGATCGCGCGGCTGCAGGCCGATATCGCCAACGACGAGCTGATGATCAAGCGGCTGAAGAAGCGCAAGCTGATGCTCAAGGACCAGATCGCGCGCCTGGAAAGCGCGCTGATTCCGGACGAGCCGGCCTAGTCCGCGACCGCCTGCGGCGCCGGCTCCTCGCTGCGCACCGCCTCGGGACTGATCTTCTCGATCGTGTGCCGCAGCTCGCGCCCGAGGATGATCTTGGCGTCGCGCGCCCAGGTCTCCAGCCGCTGGTCGAACACCAGCTTGCTGTTCTGGTCGAGCCTGACCAGGCCAAGTTCGCGCAGCTTCTGGATGAAGCCGCGGAACAGGCTCTTGTCGAAGAACTCCGGCGCCGCCGGCGCGTACAGCAGGCTCAGGCGCTGGGCGGCGAGCTGGCACAGGCTTTCCAGTTCGCCCGCGCCCAGCGTGCCCGGGCCGTTCTTGGCCAGCACCGAGATCGCGATGTAGTAGCGCTCGAAGGCCTGCTGCAGCGGATGGCCGATCGCGCGCAGGCGGAACACCTCGTCCGACTGCCCGGCGTTGCGCGCCAGGATGCCGCCGTCGTCGTCGCTGACCTGCTGCAGCAGGCCCTCGCGCACGAACACGTCGAGGGTGCGGTCGATGCGCGCGGCGAAGCCGTCCCCGTCCCAGGCCAGGAACAGCTCGCCCTGCAGGAACGGGTAGACCGAACGTCCGAGCCGCTTGAGCGTGTCCCGCGACATCCGCCGGTTGTGCTGGAAGCAGCAGGCGATCCAGGCCGAGGCGGTGAACAGGTGCAGCACGTTGTTTCGGAAATAGCTCAGCAATACCGCGTCGTCGTCGCCCACGCTGAGCACGTCGCCCAGCGGATGCGCGATGCGCCGCAGCACGCCGATCTCCTCGCCATGCGCCACGATCTCGCGCGGCGAATGCGGCGTCACCGTCACCCGGTCCGAATACGGCACCTCGGCCAGCAGGGTCTTGGACAGCGCGATCTGCGCCAGCAGGTCGGCCTCGGCCATGGTGTGCTTGGGCGTCGACAGCAATGCCAGCGCCAGCAGGTTGATCGGATTGACGTCGGCCGCGCGGTTGATGTTGACCTGGATGCGCTCGGCCGCGGCGTCCACGGTGTGCGACAGCCAGTCCGGCTTGTCCTCGTCGGTGAGCGGCTTGCCGTCCCATTCGGCGGCGTGCTCGGCGAGCAGGTCGGCCAGCGGGATCGGCTCGCCGAAGTTCACCACCACCTGGCCGTAGTTCTGGCGCAGCACCTTGGGAATCGACCACAGCAACGCCCAGATCGACTCCTTCTCCTTGGGCTTGCCCGACAGCTCGTCGAGGTAGCTGCTGCCTTCCATCAGCTTCTCGTAGCCGATGTACACCGGCTGGAACAGCACCGGACGCGACGGTTGCCGCAGGTAGGCGCGCAAGGTCATGGAGATCATGCCGCCCTTGGGTTGCAGCAGCCGGCCGGTGCGCGAACGCCCGCCCTCGATGAAGTACTCGATCGAATAGCCGCCGGCGATCAGCTGCGCCACGTACTCGGCCAGCACCGCCGAGTACAGCGCCGAGCCGCGGATCGAGCGCCGGATGAAGAACGCGCCGCCGCGCCGCAGGATCGGGCCGATCACCGGCAGGTTGAGGTTGATGCCGGCGACGATGTGCGGCGGCACGATGCCCTTGGTGTAGAGCAGGTAGGACAGCAGCAGATAGTCCATGTGGCTGCGGTGGCTGGGCACGTAGATCACCTCGTGCCCGGGCGCGGCGGCCTTGAGGCTTTCGAGGTGGTGCACCAGCACGCCGCGATAGATCCGGTTCCACACCGAGGTCAGCAGGAACGAGGCCGAACGCACCACCGGGTGCGAATAGTCGGCCGCGATCTCGTAGGCCATGGCGTGGGCCTTCTTCCACGCCTCCTCCGGCGAGCTGCTGTCGCGCCGCGCCTGGTCGGCGATCGCCTCCTTGACCTGGGCCGAGGACAGGACCTTGTCGATCAGCAGGCGCCGGGTCGACAGGTCGGGTCCGATCACCGCCTCGCGCAGGCGGTTGAAGTGGGTGCGCAGCAGGCGCGAGAGCTTGCGCACGCTGCGCTCGGGCGGCAGGTCCTCGGCCAGCAGGTCGCGGATCGAGACCGGGCCGGCGAACTGCACCAGGGTGTCGCGGCCGTTGAGCAGGATCGCCAGCAGCCGGCGGAAGCGGCCCACGATCGCCCAGTTCTCGGAAAACAGCACCGAGAACCAGCCCGAGGCCTTGTCCGGCGAGCGGCCGACGAAGATCGACACCGGCACCAGCTGCACGTCCAGCGCCGGATCCTCGCGGTGCGCCTCGAGCAGGCGCGCCAGCGATTCGGAATGGGTCTTCTTCGGCGGCGGCTGGCCGGTGGCCAGGGCCAGCGCCGCGCTCGCGTTGCGCCGCGAGAGCGCCACGTAGGCGCGCTTGCGGCCCAGCGGATCGCCGGGCAGCGGACGCAGCGGCGCGGGCATGCCGGCCTCGCGGCAGGCGCGGTCCAGGATCAGGGCGTTGGACAGGCCGTAGTCCTCGAGCACGTAGCAGACCGGACGCGGGTCGACCAGCTCCGGCGGCGCCTGCGGCTCGATCTTCAGCCCGATCCAGGGCTGCAGCACGCGCCCGGCCAGCGTGGCCCACCACGGCCGGCCGCTGCGCATCGCCGAGACCCGCGGCGGCGGCGGATCGCGGTCGGGGCCGGTGGGGGGGCGATCGCCGCCCTGGCCGGCGGGCGGGTCGGCCTCGAAGAGGTTCGGCTGGCTTGGCATCCCTCGCATTATGCCGAAGCGCGGGCGGGCATCCGCTGCGGGTGCGGCGGTCAGCAATGTCAAGGCCGGCTGAACAGTTTCAGCCGAACTGCGGCAAAACTGTGACGCGGTGCCGGTTGCGCCGATCGGCAGGCTTGCGCGGCTTTACAGCTTGTTTACAAACAGGCCAACGCGCGAGGGGGCGCGCGGAACTGGATCCCCGCTGCATCACTTCCAAGGAGAGACCCGATGTTGCCCCGTCCCGATCGCCTGGGCGCCGCCGTGCGCCGTGCCCTGCTGCTGTCCGTCCTGTCCCCCGCCGCCTTCGCCCAGCAGGCGCCCGCGCCAGCGCCGGAGGAGGGCGCGCGCACCCTCGATACCGTCACGGTGACCGGCTCGCGCATCCGCCGCGCCGAACTCGAGACCCAGGTCCCGGTGCAGGTCCTGAGCCGCGAGGACATCGACCGCAGCGGCTTCACCTCGGTGGCCGAGGTGGTGCAGAACCTCACCGCCAGCGGCACGGCGCTCAACACCAAGTTCAATTCCTCCGGCAACTTCGGCTTCCCGCCCGATGGTGGCGGCGTCGGCGCCGGCGCGGCCACGGTCGACCTGCGCCACCTCGGCGCCAAGCGCGTGCTGGTGCTGGTCGACGGGATCCGCTGGGTCAACGAGTCCTCGGCCTCGGGCGTGGGTTCGGCGGTCGACCTCAACACCATCCCGCTGGCGATCATCGACCGCATCGAGGTGCTGGAGGACGGCGCCTCGTCGATCTACGGCTCGGACGCCATCGCGGGCGTGGTCAACATCATCACCCGCAAGGACGTCGACGGCGCCAGCGTGCAGCTGCACACCGGCGACTACAGCGACCTGGACGGCGGCGAGACCTGGGGTGCCGACCTGGGCTGGGGCGGCAGCAGCGACCGCGCGCGCTGGTTCGTCGGCGCGTCCTACTTCAAGCAGAAGGAAATCTCTTCGCTCGGGTACGGCCCGGCGAGCGTGCCGGTGCCGGGCACCGGGCTGGACAACGGCAGTTCGGCGACGCCGCAGGGCCGGTTCGTATTCCAGGACCCCAACACAGGCGAGGTCTACAGCATCACGCCCGACACCGGCGTCCCGGATCCGACCTATCTAGGCCAGCCGGCCTGCCCCACCGAGCGCGCCGACGACTTCCACTGCTTCACCAACGCCGACCGCTTCAACTTCGCGCCCTACAACCTGCTGCTCACGCCGTCGGAACGCAAGTCGGTGTTCGGCCAGGTGCAGTTCGACTTCACCCCGACCTTCGGCGCCTACGCGCGCGTGCTCTACAACGAGCGCGAATCGGCCAACCAGGCCGCGCCCGAACCGATCTTCCTCGGTACCGACGCCGGCGTGTACAACGAGTGGGCCGAGACGCGGCTGGTGATCTCGGCCGCGAACCCCTACAACCCCTTCGGCTTCGACCTCACCACCGTCGGCCCGGATGCCAACCTGTTCCTGCTCGGCCGGCGCCCGGTCGAGGGCGGGCCGCGCCGCTACGTGCAGGAGGTCGAGACCTGGTATGCCGCGTTCGGGCTCAACGGCCTGTTCGACGTCGGCGGCCGCCAGTGGAGCTGGGACCTCAACCTGGTGCGCAGCGAGAGCAAGGCCGAGCAGACCAACACCGGCAGCTACAACGTGCGCCGCATCAACGAGGCGCTGGGCGACCCCGCGGCCTGCGCGGCCATCGCCGGCTGCGTACCGCTCAACCTGTTCGGCGGCGCGGGCACGATCACGCCCGAAATGCTCGCCTTCATCCAGCCGGTCGTGCGCGACCGCAGCAGCAACAGCCTGAGCCTGGTCTCGGCCAACGTCACCGGCGACCTGTTCGACAACTGGGCTGGCGCGGTGGCCTTCGCCGCCGGCGTGGAATACCGCGACTACGAGGGCGAGTACCAGCCCGACCCGATCACCGTCGCCGGCGAGTACAACGGCGTGCCGTCCGGCCCCACCCAGGGCCAGTACGACGTGCGCGAGGCCTATGCCGAGCTGCTGGTGCCGCTGGCGGGCGAAGGCTGGCTGGGCAAGAGCCTGGACCTGAGCCTGGCCGGGCGCTGGTCCGACTATTCCAACTTCGGCAGTACCAACACCGGCAAGATCGGCCTGCGCTGGCAGGTGGCCGACGAGTTCCTGCTGCGCGGCTCGTTCGCCGAAGGCTTCCGCGCGCCGTCGATCGGCGAGCTCTACGGCACCCTGAGCCGCTTCGACGCGACCCTGGTCGACCCCTGCAACAACGCCGCCTCCACCACGCCGCAGTGCGTCGCCGACGGCGTGCCGCCCGGCTACGAGCAGTCCAACCCGCAGATCTCGGTGGTGACCTCGGGCAACATCGACCTGCAGCCCGAAACCAGCCGCAGCCTGATGCTGGGCGCGGTGTGGAGCCCGTCGTTCGCCGACGAAGCGTCATGGTCGCAGGCGCTGGACCTCGGCCTGACGTTCTACCGCCACACCATCGACGGCGCCATCCAGGCGCTGGACGCGCAGACCATCCTCAACCGCTGCATTTCCACCCGCGACCCGGTGTCGTGCGGCTTCTACGAGCGCAACGACCGCGGCCAGATCGTCCGTTTCGACAACATCCTCGGCAACGTCGGCACGATCCGCACCGACGGCTGGGACTTCAGCGCCGACTGGCGCCTGCCCGAGCAGGCCTGGGGCCAGCTGGCCTTCGCCTGGAAGACCACCTGGGTGACGAAGTACGAACTGGTCAACGAGGCCGGCCAGCCCGAGCCGCGAGCGCCGGGCGTGGAGATCAACAACAGCGCCATTCCCGAGACCACCTCCACCCTGGCCGCGGTGTGGCGCGGGGCCGGTGGCTGGCAGGCGGCCTGGACCGCGCGCTACATCGACCGCCTGCGCGAGTCCTGCGCCGGCGCCAACGGCTACGACATCTGCGACGACAGCGACAACGACCGCAACGATCTCGGCGCCACCACCTACCACGACGCCCAGCTGTCCTGGGGCACCGACGCCTGGATGAAGGACTTCCGCGTCACCCTCGGCGTCAACAACGTGTTCGCCAAGGATCCGCCGATCTGCCTGAGCTGCTCGCTCAACGGCTACGACGCGTCGACCTACGACCTGCCGGGCCGCTTCTGGTACGCGCGGGTGGGCTTCGGCTTCTGAGCGGAATGCGGCGGGGCCGGCCGGTCCGGCTCCGCCGCGTCAGCGCGCCAGCGCGCCGTCGGGCACTTCCAGGTTGACCGACAGCGCCAGGTGGTCGGAGAACGCGGCCGGGACGGCGCGCATGCCTTCGCAGCGCAGGGTGTCGGTGACCAGGATGTGGTCGATCGCGCGCTGCGGTTTCCAGCTGGGGAAGGTGTGCACGGTGCAGCCCGGCGGCTGCAGGCGGGTCTTGCGGAACAGGCTGCCCATCTCCGGGCAGTCGACCACGCAGTTGAAATCGCCCATCAGCACCGCGTTGGGGAAGTCGTGCAGCAGCTCGGCGATGAAGTCGAGCTGCATCTGGCGCGACTGCGCGCCCAGCGAGAGGTGCGCCACGGCCACCGCCAGGCCCGCGGCGCCATTGCCGAAATGCCCCATCAGCACGCCGCGCCCGGCGATGCGGCCGGGCAGCGGGTGGTGCACCACCTCCACCGGTTCCAGCCGGCTGAGCAGGCCGTTGGCGCTCGAGGCCACGTTGCCCACCCGCCGGTTGGGCTGGTGGGTCCAGTAGTCGAAGCCGCCGCGCTCGGCCAGGTAGTGGGTCTGGTTGGTGAAGCCCGAACGCCAGCTGCCCGGATCGCTTTCCTGCAGGCCGACGATGTCGTGTTCGCCGGCCAGTCGCGCGATGGCGTCCAGCGAGGTGCGCTTGCCCACGGGCAGCACATGCGACCAGCTGCGCGTGGCGTAGTCGCTGTAGCGCCGCGTGCTGGAGCCTGCCTGGATGTTCGCGCTGAGCAGCTTCAGCCGTTGCGTGGACATGCGCGTTCGGGCATCAGCCGCCGGCCCGCACCTGCGAGATCACGCGGTCGACGTTCTGCATCATGTCCTCGAAGCTGCGGCCCTTCACCCGGTAGCGGCCGTTGACGATCATCGTCGGCGTCGAGTTCACGCGCTGCTGCGTGATGTACTGCTTGGCGCGGCCGAACTTGGCGTTGACCGTGAAGCTGGCCATGGTGCTGGCGAACTGCGCCGGGTCCGCGCCGAACTTCGCGTAGGCGCGGGCGAGGTCCTGCGGCGAGTCGGTGCCGCGTTCGCCCTTGAGCGAGCGCTCCACGTGGATGGCCTGGAAGATGCCGTCGTGGGACTTGTCGGCGATGCCCATCGCCTCGGCCGCGTAGTAGGCGCGCACGTAGGGATCCCAGTTGCCGCCGAACGGCGCCGGCACGTAGGTGAAGCGCACGTCGGCCGGCAGCCGCGCCTTCCAGCTGTTCACCAGCGGCTGGAACATGGCGCAGGCCGGGCAGACGTAGTTGAACACCTCGACCACCTCGATCTTGCCGTTGAGCGGCTCGAACGGCTGGCCGCCGGGGATCAGGTCGTAATGCTCGCCCTCGGTGGCGAACGTGGCCGCGGAAGGCGTTGCCGGCGCGGGCGCGGGCTCGGGGCTTTCGCCCTCGGCGGGGGCGGGCGCCTGGCCTTCGGGCGTGGCCTCGGCGGCCGCCGGATCGACCGCGGGCTCGTCGCCGATGGCCTCGGCGGGCGTCTCTGCGACGGGAGCGGGTTCCGCGGCCGGCGCAGGTTCGGCGGTGGCGGGCTCCGACGGCTGGCAGGCGGCCAGCAGCAGGGCGAGGGCGGCGGGCGCCAGGACGAGGCGGGAGGCGGCACGAAGCTTCATCGACGGATTCCTGGATCGTGTTGGGGCAAAGCGTACAGCGGCCTGCGTGAGGCCGGCGGCGTCAGCGCGCGGCCGCGCGTTCCATCGCCACCAGCCCGTCGGCGATGTGCAGGGCATCCTGCAGGCTGCGCGCCTGGATGCGGTAACGGCCGTTGATGATGAGGGTCGGCGTGCCCTGGATCCCGCTGCGGATGGCGAACTCGCGGGCCGCGTTCATTTTCGCGTCAGTCGCGGGCGAACCCATCGCCGCGCGGACGCGCGCCGCATCCAGGCCCTCGCCGACGAGGAAGCTGCCAACCTCGGCAATCGTCGCGCCGCGCCCGGGCAGGCTGCCCTCGCGGTGGACGGCGTCGAACAGGCGCTGGTGCAGGCGCGTTTCGCCCAGCGCCTCGAGCGCGAACCAGGCGCGCGCGTAGGCGTCGGTGGGCTGGTAGGCGGCGGGGACATAGCGCACGCGCACATCCGGCCCTGCCTTGCGCGCCCAGTCGGCCAGCATCGGCGCGAACCGGTCGCAGTGGCCGCAGGGGTAGGCGAAGACCTCGACGACCTCGATCGTGCCGGGCTCGGCCTGCCACGGCTGGCCGCCCTCGATGCGCACATAGTCGCTCCCCTCCGCGGGGACGCCGTGCGCCGCCCCCAGCAGCGGCAGCAGGAACAGCAGGCCCAGTGCGAGCAGGCGCGCGCCCATCGGCACGGTTCCGGGACGTCCTGCCGGTGCGGGGCTCAGCCCTGCGCCGGCGCTTCGTCGGCGGCGGGCTGTTCGCCCTCGGCGGGCGCGGCTTCAGGCGCCGCCTCGGTGGCCGGCGCCGGCGCCGGCGCCGGCGCGCGGGGCGCTTCGCTCGCCG
>JAEXTE010000010.1 GCA_023453655.1 Pseudomonadota bacterium | reverse complement strand
CGAACCGCCGGCCGACCTGGTCCGAGGCCAGCTCGAGCACCTCGCGCACACTGGGGTCGCGCTCGAAACCGCTGCCGCCGGGACTGAGCGCGCCGAGCAGGTCGTCGCTGAGAAAGCCGGACACCGCCTCGGCCCGCGCGGCCTGCATGGCCGCGGCCTCGCGCAGGCGCTCGCTCCGGTACCAGAGCAGCGAGCTGGCGAGCAGGCCGATGCTGAGCACGCCGATGGTGGCCGCGATCCACGGCCGCCGCGCGCGCGCCTGCTCCAGCGCCCGCTGCGCCTGTTCGGCGGCGCGTGCCGATCCGGCGCGCCGCTGCGCGTCGGTACGACGCTGCGGCAGCGTCGAGAGCCGCTCGACCAGCTCGGCCACGCTGCCCAGGCGCCGGGCCGGATCGCCGTCGGTGGCGCGGGAGATGTCCCCGGTCAGCAGCGGGTCGTCGATGTCGCGCTCCCAGCCGGGCGCCATCGGTCGGCGCAGGTCGCCGACCAGCAACTGGTAGAGCAGCACGCCGAGCGCGTACAGGTCGCTACGCACCGTCGGCGGCTGCCCGGCCACCAGTTCGGGCGCCAGGTACAGCGGCGTGCCGCCGCTGCCGGCGTCGGGCCGGGTCACGGTCAGGCCCAGGCCGGTGATGCCCAGCTCGGCCAGCCGCCCGGGCTGCAGCAGCCGGCTGCTGCCGAAGTCGGTGAGGCAGGCCTGCCAGCCGCCGCCGTGGCGCTGCCGGACCAGGATATTGGCCGGCTTGATGTCCTTGTGCAGCACGCCTACGCCGTGGGCGGCGTCGACCGCGCACGCGACCTGGAGGAAGAAGTCCACGCGCTGGTCGCGATCCCAGCCGGCGAAGGCCGCGTTCGCCGCGGCCCACTCGACCAGCGAGGCGCCGCCGTACTCGCATTCGAGGAAGCACGGTTCGGTCTCGAAGTTCCAGTCCAGCACCCGCACCAGATCCTCGCGCTCGCCCAGCGTGTCGCGCAGCACCCGCATCAGGGTGGCTTCGCGCTTGATCGCCGACAGCCGCTCGCCACCGCGGCCGAACTTGAACACCCGCGCCTCGCGGCTGCGCGGTTGGCGCGCCAGCCAGACCTCGCTGCCGAGGGTCTGCCCGAGCGGGCGCTCGAGCAGGAAGTGTTCGCGGCCGGGCACCGGCTGGCCGGGCTCGAAGGTCAGCTCGCCGCTGGGGCGGTGGCCGAGCGCGATGCGCTCGACCGGCCCGTCGAAGCGGTAGCCGATCCGCGGCACGGTGACGATCCGCGACTCGCCGCCGGCATCGAGCGCCTTGCGCAGCTTGCCGATGGCGGTGGCGAGCACATGGTCCACGGTCACCCGGCCGGCCCAGACCGACTCGAACAGTTCCTCCTTGGTCACCACCTCGCCGACGTGGCGCAGCAGAAGGGCCAGCACCTGCAGCGGTCTTGGCTCGGCCTCGACGGGCAGGCCGGACACCCGCAGTTCGTGGCGCGCCTCGTCGAACTCCACCGCGCCGAAGCGCCAGCGGTAGACCCGGTCGTCGGGCGGCGGGAGGGCCTGGGGCATGGGTCCGGATCATAGCCGCGCCTGCACGCGGGCGGGCCGCTCGGGCACCGTCCCCCCGCTCCGGCGCGCGATTTGAAGGTTCCTTGAACCCGTCTTGAGGACTTGCGTACCGGCCGCGGCGAGGATGGGGGCACGCGGGGGAGGGAGGACAGGCGATGCGCGTACACCGGACCTGCAGACGGGCTGTCGCCGTGGCGCTGGGACTGCTGTTGTCGGCCTGCGGCGGCGGCCTGGACGGCACGTTCGAGGACGAGCACGGCATGAGCGTGCTCAGCTTCCATCCCGACGGACGGGTAGTGATGAGCAGCCCGCTGGCGGGCGTGGAGCAGGAACTGGCCTACGAGGTCGATGGCGACCGGATCCGGGTGCGGCTGTCGGAGGATGCCGCCGCCGCGCTGGTGCTCACCAGGGTCGATGCCGACACCCTGTCCGGTCCGGTGGGCATGCGCTACCGCCGCTCCGACTGAAGGATTTTTCCGCGCCGGGCCGCGCACGGCCCGGTACTCCACCACCGACGCGAGGTCCATATGCTCAGCCTGACCCCCGAATACGCCAGCGGCTACATCACCCAGGCCGGCACCGCCAATCCCGTGGTGCTGGAAGCGCGCAGGCAGGAACTGCTGCAGCGCCAGCAACCGGCGAAGATCGGTTCGCTGGCCTTCCTGGCCATCGGCGGACTCCTGACCATCACCATCATCGGCGCCATCCTCGGCATCCCGATGCTGGCCATCGCCGGCTGGGTGCACTGGAAGGTCCGTGGCAACCTGAAGGTGATCGACGATGCCTACCAGGCGCTGGTGTCCCCGCCAGCCGCCGCGCAGGCTTGACGCGGAGGGTCGCCATGCACACCCGTTCTTTCCTGGCACCGCTCGCGCTGGCCGCGGCCACCTACCTCGCCAGCGCCGGCCCCGCCAGCGCGGTGACGCTGGAGCACCTGCAGGACTTCCCCTCGCTGTACGGGCGCTATGGGCCCGGCGGCGATTGCGCGAAGTACCCGCAGGTGCTGATCGACGCCACCGGCTTCGCGCTGGACCGCGGCGGCGGCAGGGTCGAGCGCGCACCGGCCGTGGAGTATTCGGCCAGCTTCTTCGGCCCGACCTACGAAGGCATGTCGGGGGCGTTCTGGCCCTACTGGAGCGACGCCGGCGGCAATCCGATCCTGGTCATCACCGACCATGACGAGAAGCCCGGTGCGCTGGTGGTCGAGCCGCACGACTTCGGCTGGCCGGGTGGGCCGCCGATGCCGGAAAGATTCCGCGACTGGCTGCGCGGTTCGCCCTACGCGAAGTGCGGCTGAACGTGTGCCGCGCGGCGATCAGCGCCGCGCGGCGGCGGGCCCGCGCTTCCGCAGCGCCCCGGGCCGGCGTTGCGCGTCCAGCGCGACCACGGCCTCGGCGAGACCGGGCAGCGTGCGCAGCGCCTGCCGGCTGACGCGCTCGTAGTGCTGGACGAAGCGCTCGACCTGCTCGCGCGTCATGCCGGCACGCGAGGGATTGCGCGCCTGCAGCGCCTCCTCCTGCTGCCAGCGCCACGCCGGCACGACGTCGAAGCCCGGTGGCTGCAGGAACAGCAGGCGGACGATCCGCCGCCACAGCGCGGGGTAGACCCGGGCGAGGGCCGCGTTGACGTGGCGCCGCCAGCGTCCGTCCGCGTCCTCGTCGCGTTCGAGCGCGTTGGCCGGCGTCTGCAGCGCGGCCTCCGGTTCGGCGGGCGTGCCCAGGAACCAGCCTTCGCACACCACCAGGTCCGCGGCCTCGCAGCGCCAACTCGGCCGCGGCAGGCGCCGGTCGGCCAGTTTGTCGAAGGCAGGTACGGCGACCGCGCGTCCGCAACGCAGGGCGTCGAGCGTGTCGCAGGCCAGCGCGAGGTCGTGGGTGCCCGGCGGGCCGCGCGTGGCCAGGAGCGGATGGACCTCGCGCGCCAGGCGCCGGCGTTCGGGCAGGTCGAGATAGAAGTCGTCGATGGACACCGCCACCGCGCGCAACCCCCGCGCCTGCGCCGCCGCGACCAGCTGCGCGGCGAGCGTCGACTTGCCGCTGCCCTGCAGGCCCGAGATGCCGTAGACCTCCGCGCCCGCCTCCAGCGCGTCGTCGAGCACGCACGCGACCAGCGCATCCGGGAATCCGTGCGGCGGAGCCGCGTGCGCATCGGGGGGCATCGCGCCACAATAGCCCAATGAGCTGCGCAGACCTGCAGGCCGAGGCCCTGGCCACTTTCGATGCCCTGTTCGCCGAGGCGCTGGCGGCGGGCGAGCCCGATCCCACCGCGATGACGGTGGCCACCGCCACGCGCGACGGCCTGCCCTCGGCGCGCACCGTGCTGCTCAAGGCGCACGACGCGCGCGGCTTCGTGTTCTACACCCACCTGGACGGGCGCAAGGGCCGCGAACTGCAGCTCAACCCGCACGCGGCGCTGCTGTTCCACTGGCCGCGCGTGCGCAGCGGCGTGCAGGTCCGCATCGAGGGGCCGGTCGAGATCGTCGACGACGCAGAGGCCGACGCCTATTTCGCGACGCGGCCGCGGGTGAGCCAGCTCGGGGCCTGGGCGTCGAAGCAGTCCGAAGTGCTGGCATCGCGCGACCAGTTCGAACAGCGGGTGAGCGAGCTGGAGGCCGAATTCGCCGGGCGCGAGGTGCCGCGGCCACCGCGCTGGACCGGCCTGCGCGTGCGCCCGGACCGGATCGAGTTCTGGTACGGCGGCATGTTCCGCCTGCACGAGCGCTGGCTGTACGAATTCGACCTGACCGGCCAGTGCGCCAAGCGGATGCTGTATCCGTGACCGCGAACGTGGCGCTGCGCCCGGCCAGGCTGCCGGACGATGCGGCTGCCTGGGGAGGCATGCGCCAGGCGCTGTGGCCCGACGAGCCTGCCGTCGGCACGCTCGCCGAACTGCTCGCCGCCGCGCACCCGCAGGACACCGCCTGCGTGCTGCTCGCCGTCGCCGGCGGGGAGGCGGTGGGATTCGCCGAGGCGCGCCTGCGCAGCGAGTACGTCAACGGCACCACGACCTCGCCGGTCGGCTTCCTCGAAGCCTGGTACGTGGTCCCGGAATGGCGCGGGCGCGGCGTGGGCCGTGCCCTGGTCGACGGCGTTGAAGCGTGGACGCGCAGCCGTGGCTGCGTGGAGCTGGCGTCCGATGCGCTGATCGACAACCACGCCTCGGTGGGCGCGCACCGGCGCTGCGGATTCGAGGAAACCGAACGCGTGGTCTGCTTCCGCAAGTCGCTGGCATGAGCATCGGCCCGCGGCGGATCGTCTGCCTGACCGAGGAACCCACCGAAGTCCTGTACGCGCTCGGCGAGCAGGACCGCATCGTCGGCATCAGCGGCTTCACCGTGCGCCCTGCGCGCGCGCGCCGCGAGAAACCGAAGGTCAGCGCCTTCACCAGTGCGAAGATCGAGGCCATCCTGGCGCTGCGGCCCGATTTCGTGGTCGGCTTCTCCGACATCCAGGCCGACATCGCCGCCGAGCTGGTGCGTCGCGGGGTCGAAGTGTGGATCAGCAACCACCGCAGCGTCGACGGCGTCCTCGACTACGTACGCCGGCTGGGCGCACTGGTTGGCGCGAGCGCCCGCGCGGATGCCTATGCCGACGCGCTGGCGCGCGGCCTGGATGCGATCGCCGATGCGTCGGCGGCGCTGCACGCCAGGCCGAAGGTCTATTTCGAGGAATGGGACGATCCGCTGATCACCGGCATCGGCTGGGTCGCCGAACTGGTGCGCATCGCCGGCGGCGACGATGTGTTCCCCGAGCTCGCCGCCGAGCCGCTGGCGAAGGCGCGGATCCTGGCCGACGGCGCGCCGGTGGTCGCGCGAGCGCCGGACATCATTCTCGGCTCGTGGTGCGGCAAGAAGTTCCGGCCGGAGAAGGTTGCCGCAAGGCCGGGCTGGAGCGCGATTCCGGCGGTACGCGACGGCGAGCTGCACGAAATCCGCTCGCCGCTGATCCTGCAGCCCGGCCCGGCGGCGCTGACCGACGGGGTGGGCGAGATCGCGCGCATCATCCGGCGCTGGGCCGACCGCCGCGCCTGACGGGAAGGGCGGCGGAACGGGGCGGACTACTGCGCGAAGACGTCGCGGCTGAAGCGCAGCACCTGCGGGGCCTCGGCGCCCTCGCGCAGGACGGTGACCTCAAACGCGAGGGTATCGGGCGGCGCCACCCGGACCATGCCGACATAGTCGATGAAGCCCTCGCTGCGCACCTCGCGCATGGCCACGTCCTGCCAGACCCCGCGCAGGTCGCGCGCACGGGCACTCACCTGCGCCGGCAGCGCCGTCTCGTCGTGCTCGGGGCCCTGGCGCAGGCCGACCAGCAGCAGCTGCGCGCCGCGGTCGGGCGACACGCCATAGCGGGCGGCGATGGCCGGGCCCAAGGACGCGGAGGGCGCGACGCTTGCGCTGATGCGCAGGTCGCCCACCTCCAGCGTGGCCGGCTGCAGGGACGCCGTGCGCTGCGCAGACAGCTCGACCGGGTCGGCCGGCGCGCCGCCGCAGGCGGCGAGCAGGCCCAGCGCCAGCGTCGCCGCCAGCGCACGCAGCCTCGCCGACCCCTCAGTCATTGGCGGCGGACAGTTCGGCGCCACGGCGGGTGGCCGCCTCGATCGCACGGCCGACCAGCGCCCGGAAACCACCGGCCTCGAAGGTCTCGATCGCCGCCTGGGTGGTGCCGTTGGGCGAGGTGACGCGCCTGCGCAGTTCGGCCGGCGGCTCGCCCGAACCGGTCAGCATGCGCGCCGCGCCGAGGATGGTCTGCTGCGCCAGGATGCGCGCCGCGTCGGCCGGCAGGCCCTGCGCGATCGCGGCATCCTCCATCGCCTCGGCCAGCAGGAACACGTAGGCCGGGCCGCTGCCGGAGGTGGCGGTGACCGCGTCCATCTGCGCCTCGTCGGCGATCCAGACGGTCTGTCCGGCGCTGGCGAGCAGCCCGTTGGCGCGCTCGCGTTCCCCGCCATCGACCCGGGCGTTGGCGAACAGGCCGGTGACCCCGGCCCCCAGCAGGGCAGGGGTGTTGGGCATCGCCCGGACCACCGCGAGTCCACCGCCCAGCCAGCGGTCGAGCTGGGCGGCGGTGATCCCGGCGGCGATCGAGACCACCAGCGGGCGCTCGGCGCGGGCGATCGGCGTCAGCGATTCGCAGACCTCGCGCATCACCTGCGGCTTGACCGCGAACACCCAGGTCGCCGCGCCGGGCACGGCCTCCGCCGCGCTGGCGAAGCAGGCCACGCCGAAGTCCTCGGCCAGGCCGGCGCGGGTGCGCGCATCGGGCGCGGCCACGCGGATGCGGTTGCGGTCCGCGCCGGCGGCCACCAGTCCGC
>JAEXTE010000460.1 GCA_023453655.1 Pseudomonadota bacterium | reverse complement strand
GGCGAATACACACCCGCTGCAACCCCCCGTGCCGGGGTGCCTCGCGAGAGGTTCGGCCACGGAGGCAGCGGGGAGGCCCAACCCCGGAACCACGCGCCCCGCCCCGTGCGGGCGCACCGCCCATCCTATCGCCGTGGCGGCCGGTTCCACTGCCTGGAGTTCAAGCAATGCCCCAGATCACCATGCGCCAGATGCTGGAAGCCGGCGTCCATTTCGGCCACCAGACCCGCTACTGGAACCCGAAGATGGCCCCGTACATCTTCGGCGCCCGCGGCAAGATCCACATCATCAACCTCGAGAAGACGGTTCCGCTGTTCAACGACGCGATGAACTTCATCTCGGGCATCGCCCAGAAGCGCGGCATCGTGCTGTTCGTCGGCACCAAGCGCAGCGCGCGCGACGCGGTGAAGGAAGAGGCCGAGCGTTGCGGCATGCCGTACATGACCCAGCGCTGGCTGGGCGGCACGCTGACCAACTTCCGCACCGTCAAGCAGTCGGTGTCGCGCCTGAAGGAGCTGGAAGCGGCCGAGACCGACGGCACCTTCGACAAACTGGTCAAGCACGAAGTGCTGGGCCTGCGCCGCGAGCGCGAGAAGCTGGAAGCCTCGCTGGGCGGCCTGAAGGACCTCAACCGCCTGCCCGACGCGCTGTTCGTGATCGACATCGGCCATGAGGACATCGCGGTCAAGGAAGCCAAGAAGCTGGGCATCCCGGTCATCGCCGTGGTCGACACCAACTACGACCCGGCCCTGGTCGACTACGCTATCCCGGGCAACGACGACGCCATCCGCGCCGTGCAGCTGTACGCCAACGCCGCCGCCGACGCGGTGCTGGAAGGCAAGGCCGCCGCGCCGAACGCCGCCAACGTCCGCGAGGAAGAGTTCGCCGACGGCGAAGGCAAGCCCGCACGCCGCGCGCCGAAGAAGGACGCGCCCGCCGGCGAGGCCGCCGCGGCCGGGTAATCGCGCCGCAATGCAGCCGCGGCATCCTGCCGCGGTTGCGTTCCCGGGCCCACGGCCCCATCCAATGCCGTGACGAATTCCCACGGCGGGCCTTCCCCGCCCGTCCGTTTTTCTTCGAATCGAGGTCCCCGATGGAAATCACCGCTTCCCTGGTCAAGGAACTGCGCGAGCGCACCGGCGCCGGCATGATGGAGTGCAAGAAGGCGCTCACCGAGAGCAACGGCGACATCGACGCCGCAGCCGAGGCCCTGCGCAAGTCCGGCCTGGCCAAGGCCGACAAGAAGGCCAGCCGCGTCGCCGCCGAAGGCCGCATTGTCAGTGCCCAGGACGGCGGCAAGGCCGTGCTGGTCGAGGTCAACTCCGAGACCGACTTCGTCGCCAACGACGAGAACTTCAAGGGCTTCGCCGACGCCGTCGCCCAGGCCGCGCTGGCGGCCGGCGCCGCCGACGCCGAGGCCCTGAAGGCCGCGAAGCTGGCCTCCGGCGAAACCGTCGAGGAAGCCCGCGCCGCGGTGATCGCCAAGGTCGGCGAGAACGTGCAGGTCCGCCGCGTCGCCGCCATCGACACCGCCAACACCGTGGCCGCCTACGTCCACGGCGGCAAGATCGGCGTGCTGGTCGAGCTCAAGGGCGGCGATGCCGACCTGGCCCGCGGCCTGGCCATGCACGTGGCCGCGATGAACCCGCCGCACAACAAGCAGAGCGACGTGCCGGCCGACTTCATCGCCAAGGAGAAGGAAATCGAGCTGGCCAAGATGTCGGACAAGGATCGCGCCAAGCCGGCCGAGATCCTCGAGAAGATCATCGGCGGCAAGATCGCCAAGATCGTCAACGAGGTCAGCCTGTACGGCCAGCCCTACGTGCTCGACACCGACAAGTCGGTCGAGGCGGTGCTCAAGGCCGCCGGCGCCGAAGTCGTCGGCTTCCAGCGCCTGGCCGTCGGCGAGGGCATCGAGAAGGTGGTCGAGGACTACGCCGCCGAGGTGATGAAGCAGGCCGGCCTGGCCTGAGCCGCGCCGTCGCTGCCACGAAGAAGCCGCGGGAGACCGCGGCTTCTTCCGTTTCCGCACAACATTTCCGGCATCGCCCGCTCAGGAATCCGCGAACATGCCGATACCGGTTCCGGATCTCCACGTTCAGGCCGCGATGCACCCCGAACTCCAGGCCGAGCTTGGCCACTGCCGCAACCTGCCCTCGCCGCCGGCGATCGCGTTGCGCATCATCGACCTGGCCCAGCAGCCGGATGCGGACCTCGATGCCACCGCCGGGCTCATCGCCCAGGACAGCGCGCTCAGCGCGCGCATGCTGCGCATCGCCAATTCTCCGCTGTACGCCAACCGCCGCCAGGTCGCCACGCTCGGCCAGGCGCTGACCCTGCTCGGCCTCAACGCCACCCTGAGCCTGGCCCTGGGGCTGTCGCTCAGCCGGACCCTGCGCGACGGCCAGTCCCGCGACGCGCAGGCGCTGCTGTGGCGGCGCAGCGCGCTGGCCGCGATGGCCGCCCGGCTGCTGGGCACGGAACTGGGCATCGCGCGGCTGGAAGAACTGATGCTGGCCGGGCTGCTGCAGGACATCGGCGCCCTGGCCCTGCTGCAGGTCCGGCCCGAGGCCTACCGCGAACTGCTGGCCGCGGCGGGCGATGCCCAGGACCGCCTGCGACGCGAGCGCGAGTCGCTGGGCGCCGACCATGCCGAGATCGGCGCCTGGATCGCGGGGCAGTGGAACCTGCCCCCCTACCTGGCGCAGTCGATCCGCGCCAGCGAGGTGCCGGCCGGCGACGGCAACTGCTTCCACGACTGCGTGGCCGTGTCCGGGCTGGTGGCCGACATCTGGCTGGCCGGCGACGAGGACCGGGCGGCCGCGGCGCGCCTGCGCGCGCTTGCCGCCGCGCGCGACCGGCTGGGCCTCGACCAGGCCCGGTTCGACGCGCTGGTCACGCGCATGTCCGACGCCCTGCCCGACATCGCCGCCCTGTTCGACGTCCACATCGTGCAGGCGGCGCACCTGGACGGCATCGTCGAACAGGCCCGCGAACTGATGCTGCTGCGCAGCCTGCGCGAGATCCAGGGCGCCATCCAGGCGCGCAGCCAGGCCGAGGCGGCCGAGGCGCGCGCCCGCGAACTCGAGGAACTGGCGCTGCGCGATCCGCTGACCGGCATGTACAACCGGCTCCAGCTGGAAGAGGTGCTCGAACGCGAGTTCAAGGTCTCGGTCGAGTCGGACCGGCCGCTGACCCTGGTCTTCATCGACCTGGACGATTTCAAGCAGGTCAACGATCGCCACGGCCATCTGGTCGGCGACCAGGTACTGGGCGAGTTCGCCCGCGTGCTGTCGCGCCTGCTGCGCAGCGCCGACCTGATCGCCCGCTACGGCGGCGAGGAATTCCTGGTCGTGCTCGGCCAGACCGGCGCGGACGCCGCGCTGGCGGTGATCCAGCGCATCCTCGACGAAATCGCACGCACGCCGATGGCGATCGTGGACGGCATCCCGCTGTACATGACCTTCTCGGCCGGCCTGGCGACGCACGGCGAACACGAGCGCTTCGACAGCGCGCGCGACCTGCTCAACGCCGCCGACCAGGCCCTCTACGGCGCCAAGCGCGAGGGCCGCAACCGGGTCGCGACCCGGGATCCGGTGCCCCCGGGCGGCGGCTGAACCCGGGCGCCCCCTTTGCCGGGGCCGGCCTCGCCGCCCGCCCGGGCGGGGCGCAGCGACCGCGCCACCCGCGATCCGCTAGAATCTCCGCGCTTTCCTCCCCGCCGGAATCCCCCATGTCGCAACTCGTCTATCGCCGCGTCCTGCTCAAGCTGTCCGGCGAGGCGCTGATGGGCGACGAGGATTACGGCATCGCCCCCAAGGTGATCGGCCGCCGCGCGCGCGCGGGCATCGAGGCCCCG
>JAEXTE010000390.1 GCA_023453655.1 Pseudomonadota bacterium | reverse complement strand
TGCCGGAACTGCGCGCCTGGGCGACGCGCGCCCGCGCCTGGGCCGGCGGCGACGCCCCGGGCGACCTGCCGCTGCTGGACGCTCCTGCGCAGCCTGCGCCCGCACGCGACGTCTTCGTCTTTTTCATCTCCGCGGCAAAAGAGCGCAATCCGGCCGCTGCGATGGAGCTGCTGCGCTTGCTGGGCGCGCGCGACGACTGACGCAGTCGGCGCTGCGTCGACGTCCCGGTACCGGTTCGCGACGCGCCTGTACCAGCGCCGTCCCACAGCCTTGCGCATCGCAACATCGCGGTGCGCCGACTGGCGCGGCGCATCGGCCAACCGCCGTCACTGGATTCGTGCCGGAACTTGTGCCTACCCTCTGGGGCACCCGCGCCCTGCCCCCGCACAGGAGATCCGCCATGACCAGCCGCCGCGACTTTATCGCCAGCTCCGGCCTCGCCGCCGCCGCCTTCGCGCTCGCGCCGCTCAGCGCCTGCAGCCAGGACCGCCCCGACCCGACCACGCCGCGGCCCAAGCCCACCGGCGCGATCGCCGACATCGTGCCGCTGGGCGGCGCCCTGCTGTCGCGCGCCATTCCCGCGAGCGGCGAGCGCATCCCGGTGATCGGGGTCGGCACCTCCGGCAGCTACGAGGTGCCGCTGGAGTCCGCCGAATTCGCGGCGCTCGAGGACGTGGTGAAGGTGTTCTTCGACGGCGGCGGCAGCGTGATCGACACCTCGCCCAACTATTCCAACGCCGAGGACGTGGTTGGCGCCCTGCTCGCCGAAGGCGGCTGGCGCGATCGCTGCTTCCTGGCCACCAAGCTGGCCGCCGACAGCCGCGCGGCGCTCGAGGCGCAGTGGGCCGATTCGCTGCGCCGCCTGCGTACCGACCGTGTCGAGCTGCTGCAGGTGCACAACCTGCGCAACATGGCCGAGGCGATGCCGTATGCGCGCGAACTCAAGGCGCAGGGCAAGGCCAGGTACATCGGCATCACCCACTACCTGGAGAGCGGGCACGCCGACACCGTGCGCCTGATGCGGGCTGAGAAGCCCGACTTCGTCCAGATCAACTACTCGGTCAACGCGCCGCATGCCGCGGGTACGGTGTTGGCCGCGGCGCAGGACCTGGGCATCGCGGTGATGGTCAACCGCGCCTTCGACGACGGCAAGCTGTTCGCCGCCACGCGCGGCAAGCCCCTGCCGGGCTGGGCGACCGAGGTGGGCGTCGACTCCTGGGCGCAGATGTTCCTGAAGTTCGTCGTCAGCCATCCGGCGGTGACCGTGGTGATCCCGGCGACCGGCAAGCCCGAGCGCCAGGCCGACAACCTGAAGGGCGGGATCGGGCCGCTGCTGAGCGAGGCGCAGCAGGCCGAGCTCGTGGCGATGTTCGGCTGAGCCGCCGGCCGTGCGCGAATCGCTGCGGAACCTGTTCAACCTGCGCCGCGGCGAGCAGGCGCCGGTGCTGGTCGCCGGCCTGTTCTTCTTCTGCATCCTCACCGCGCTGATGATGCTGCGCCCGGCGCGCGACGCGCTGGGCATGGAGCGCGGCATCGACAGCGTGCGCTGGCTGTTCATCGGCACCGCGGTGGTCACCCTGCTGGTGAATCCGCTGTTCGGCTGGCTGGTGAGCCGGCTGCGGCGGCTGCACTTCATCACCGCGACCTATGCCTTCTTCGCGCTGAGCCTGGCGGGGTTCTGGTCGCTGCTGGTGTTCGCGCCCGGCGCGGTGGGCGCGCGCAGCGGGCAGGTGTTCTACGTCTGGTTCAGCGTGTTCAACCTGTTCGTGACCATGGTGTTCTGGGCGCTGCTGGCCGACCGCTTCAGCAGCGACCAGGGCAAGCGGCTGTTCGCGCTGATCGCGGTGGGCGGCACGCTCGGTGCGATTTTCGGACCCTGGCTGGCCTCGCGCCTGGCCGAACCGCTGGGCACGCCGGCGCTGCTGCTGGTGGCCGCGGCCTTCCTGCTGCTGGCCGTGGCCCTGGCCTGGCTTCTGGTGCGGATCCGCAGCGACGCGGCCTACGCGCGGGAAACGCCGGCCGACGCGCGGGACAGCGAGGTCCGCATCGGCGGCAGCGCCTGGGCCGGCTTCCGCGCCGTGTTTTCCTCGCCCTACCTGATGGGCATCGCCGGCTACGTGCTGGCGATGACCATCGTCGCGACCTTCATCTATTTCACCCGGCTGCAGATGGTGGCAGCGGCCGAAAGCGACCTGGACGCGCGCACCGGACTGCTCGGCAGCATCGACATGTGGACCCAGGTGGCGGTGCTGGTACTGCAACTCACGCTCACCGGCCACATCATCCGCCGCTTCGGCCTGACCCTCGCGCTGGCCGCGCTGCCGCTGGCCACGGCGCTGGGATTCATCGGCTTGGCGGTCTACGGCTCGTTCGCGGTGCTGATCCTGCTCGAGGCCACGAACCGGGCGGTGCAGCGCGGCCTCACCCGGCCCGCGCGCGAAGCGCTGTTCACCGTGATCAGCCGCGAGGACAAGTACAAGGCCAAGGCTTTCATCGACACCTTCGTCTATCGCGCCGGCGACGTGGTCGGCGCGCAGACCGAAGGTCTACTGGGGCGGCTGGGCCTCGCCCTGGGCGGGCTGGTCGCGGTGGTGGTGCCGCTGGCCCTGGTCTGGGC
>JAEXTE010000380.1 GCA_023453655.1 Pseudomonadota bacterium | reverse complement strand
CGGCGGGTCGCCGGGACCGGCGGCCAGCGCGGGCAGGGCGGCGCAGGACAGGAGCAGGGCGGGGAGGACGGAACGCAGGTTCATGCTTGGGGACGGACGTGGGGAAACAGGCTGGCGCGCCGGGCGTGCCAGCCGGAGGAGAAGGCCGGGCTCAGAAGGCGTAGCGCAGCCGCAGCGAGCCTTCGCGGTCGGTATGGCCGTCGCCGCCGTCGGCGGCGGTGTCGTGGCGCAGTTCGAAGTCGCCGAGCAGCGACCACTGCGGCGCGAGCTCCAGGTCCACGCCGATGGTCTGGCGCAGATAGGCGTTCTCGCGCCCGCGCTCCAGTCGCACCTGCTGGCGCAGCGAGCCCAGTCCGCCGAGGCGCTGCGACAGCCGCAGCTGGCCCATCGCGACCGGGCCCTGCGCGGCGGTACCGTAGTTGGCGTAGGGCTGCAGGCGGTAGCCGGTCCCGAGCTCGACCTGGAGGCTGGTGGAGCCGCTGCGCACCGCCTCCATGCCGTAGCGCGCGTCGACCAGGGCGGCGCCGCCGCTGGTGTCGAACCAGTCGCGACGCGACGCCGGGGAATGCAGGCCGATGAAGCGCCGGGTGGCCAGGCGCGGCAGCCGCTGCGGCCGGATCTCGTCGACCACCCCGGGCGCGCGGGGGGGCGCGAGGGTGCGGCGCGCCTGCTGCCATTCCGCGTCCGGGCAGACCAGGCGCAGGCAGGGCTGCCGCAGCGACACCCGCCCGGACGCGACCGCCACCGCCGCCGGCTGGTCCGGCGCTTCGGGCAGGGGCTGCAGGAACACGGGCAGGCCGATCACGGCCAGCCACCAGCTGGCGAACACCAGGGGACTCCGCGGGTGGAAACGGTTACCCCATTGTCGCCGGTGCGGCCGTCACATACCTGAATGCTGCTTCAGAACGGGAAGAACCTGGGGATCAGCACGATCGCGGCGGTACAGAACACCACGTTCAGCGGCAAGCCCAGCCGCACGAAATCCGAGAACCGGTATCCCCCGGCGGTGAACACCATGGTGTTGGTCTGGTAGCTGATCGGGGTGGCGAAGCTGGTCGAGGCGGCGAACGCCACCGCCACCAGCAGCGGCTTGGGGTCGATTCCCATCGACTCGGCCGCCGCCAGCGCGATCGGCACGACCAGCACGGCCGAGGCGTTGTTGCTCATGAACTCGGTGGCGATCGAGGTCATCAGGTAGACCGCCGCCAGCGCGGCCAGCGGCCCGAAGCCGCCCAGGGTGCCGATCATGAAATCCGCCGCGAGCGCCGCCCCGCCGGTCTTCTGCAGGGCGATGCCGAGCGGCAGGATGCCGGCCAGCAGCAGGATCACCCGCCAGTCGATGGCGCGGTAGGCCTCGTCGGGCTCGATCAGGCCGGTCACCAGCAGGATCCCGCAGCCGATCAACGCCGCTTCCACGATCGACAGCCAGCCCAGGGCCGCGACCGCGATCGTGGCGACCATCACCAGCACCGACAGGCTGGCGCGGACCGCGTCGACCTTGGCCTGCCGGCGGGTGCCCAGCACGATCATGCCCTTGTCCGCGCGCAGGTCGTCGATCGCGCGCGCCGGCGCGTCCAGCAGCAGCACGTCGCCGAGGTCGAGCGGCACCTGGTCGAGCGGCTGGCGGATGTCGAGCAGGCGCCGGTGGATGCCGTGCACCCGCGCCCGGTACATGTGCCCGAAACGCATGCCCGACAGCGTGTGCCCGATCAGGTGCGAGGCGGGCGAGACCATGGCCTCGACCTGCAGGCGTTCGGCGTCGATGTCGCCGTCGAGGTCGCGCGCGACATGGTCGAAGCGCAGCTTGCGCGCCTTGCGCACCGCCGCCACGTGCTTCCACTCGCCGCGCAGCAGCAGCCGGTCGCCGGGTTCGACGCGTGCGTCCTGGCCGGCCAGCGGCCGCCCGTGGCGCAGGATCTCCAGCAGCACCACGTCGTCGATGTTCGCGGGCACCACCTCGTGGCGCTGCAGGCCGACCGCCGTCGAGTCTTCCGCCACCAGCAGCTCGGCGACGTAGCGGCCGACGTGCTCGAGTTCCTCGGTGCCGGGGACGCCCCGATCGGGCAGGAGCCAGCGCCCGACCGTCATCAGGTACAGCATGCAGAGGCCGACGAACACCAGGCCCAGCGGCGCGAACTCGAACAGGCTGAAGCCCACGCCCGCCGCATCGCGCGCCATCGAGTCGACCAGCAGGTTGGTCGAGGTGCCGATCAGGGTGCACACGCCCGCGGCCTGCGACATGTACGACAGCGGGATCAGGAACTTCGAGGGCGCCCAGCGGTTGGCGGTGCTCGCGGCCAGCACCAGCGGCAGGAACACCGCCACGGTGGCGGTGTTGTTGACGAAGGCGGCCACGCACGAGACCAGCACCAGCATCACCAGCAGGAACAGCCACTGGTGGCGGATCCGCGACAGCACTTCCCCGATCGCCGCGACCGCGCCATTGCGCTGCAGCGCCGCGCTCAGCACGAACATCGCCGCCACCATGATCGTGGCCTGGTTGCTGAAGCCCGACAGGCCATCGGACAGGCTGATCGTGCCGGTCACCACCAGCGCGGTCATCACCAGCAGGGCCACCACGTCGACGCGCAGCTTCTCGGTGACGAACAGGGCGATCGCCCCGGCCAGGATGGCCAGGGTCAGCCACAGGTCCATCGGGCCCTCCCGCCATCCGCTGCCGCCATGCTGCCGTGGGCCATGTCCGCCCGGGTCCTCCGCTCGATCCGGCGCACATGGTGCGGCCCGCAACCCCCGGCTGCAAACCGGGCGCATGCAGCGCGCCGTTCCGGCCCGGCCCGCCGGGCGGCCGGACAGCGCATAATCGGGCGCATGGACCGATACGAACGCATCCTGTCGCTGCACCGCATCCTCAAGACCTCCCGGTACCCGGTGACGGTCGCGCGCCTGCAGGAGGAGCTCGAATGCTCCCGCGCCACCGTCTACCGCGACCTGGCCTTCCTGCGCGATGCGCTGATGGCGCCGATCGTGGGCGACGGCGAAGCCGGCTTCCGCTACGACGCCGACGAGGGCGGCCGCTTCGAGCTTCCCGGGCTGTGGCTCAATTCCGACGAGCTGCATGCACTGCTCGCCGCGCAGCAGCTGCTCTCGCGCAGCGCCGGCGGCGTGCTCTCGAGCGCGCTGGCGCCGCTGCAGGCGCGCATCGACAAGCTGCTCGACGAACATTCGGCCGGCAAGCACTGGCCGGTGGAACGGGTGCGGGTCATCCCGCACCGCGGCCGGCGCATGGACGAGCACGTGTTCCGCAACGTGTGCTCGTCGGTGCTGCAGCGCCGCCAGCTCGCCTTCGACTATCGCGCCCGCTCCACCGACGAGAAGACCCGGCGCACGGTCTCGCCGCAGCGCATCACCCACTACCGCGACAACTGGTACCTCGATGCCTGGGACCACGAGCGCGAAGCGCTGCGCAGCTTCTCGGTCGACCGCATCGCCGCCGCGCGCGTGCTCGACGGCGAGGCCCGCGACATCGCCGAGGCCGAACTCGACACCCACCTGGCCGGCAGCTACGGCATCTTCTCCGGGCCGGCCAAGGGCATCGCCACCATCGTGTTCAGCGCCACGGCCGCGCGCTGGGTCGCCGACGAACACTGGCATTCGCAGCAGCAGGGCCGGCTGCTGCCCGACGGGCGCTACGAGCTCAAGCTGCCCTACAGCGCCTCGCGCGAGCTGCTGATGGACGTGCTGCACTACGGCGCCGACGCCGAGATCGTCGGCCCGCCGGTGCTGCGCGAGCAGGCCAAGGCGCTGCTGCAGCTGGCCCTGTCGAACTACGAGCGGTGATGGCGGCCGCGTCCGGCGCCCTCGTGCAGGCCGGGCGCGAACCGGTGGCGCTGGCGCTGGGCGCCGGCGGCGCGCGTGGCCTGGCCCAGATCGGGGTGATCGAGGTGCTGGAAGAGCGCGGTTTCCGGATCCGGGCGGTGTCCGGTTCCTCCAGCGGCGCCCTGGTCGGCGGTATCTTCGCCGCGGGACGTCTGCGCGAGTTCGACCAGCGCCTGCGCGCGATGTCGCGCAACGATTTCCTGCGCCTGCTCGACCCCGGCTGGCGCCGGTCGGGCGTGCTGCGCGGCCGACGCCTGGTCGATGCCATGCGCGAGGTGGTCGGCGACCCGCTGATCGAGACCCTGCCGGTCCAGTTCACGGCCATCGCGGTGGACCTGGAGCGCCAGCGCGAGGTCTGGATCCGCGAGGGGCGGCTGTGGGATGCGCTGCGCGCCTCGTTCGCGATCCCGGGCCTGTTCACGCCGCACCGGATCAACGGGCGCGCCCTGGTCGACGGCGGGCTGCTGGCGCCGATGCCGATCACCGCCACCCGCCTGGCCGACGCGCACCGGCTGGTCGCCATCGACATGCACGGCTGGCCGCGCCGCCCGCCGGGCGAGCCGGCCGAACCGCAGCCTCCGGTCGAAGAAGCGGGCATCGGCGGTCGCGTCGGCCAATGGCTGGAACGCGCCATGGCCGGCGAGGCGGAGGGCGACGCCCTGCGCATGGGCCTGCCCGAAATCATGTCGCGCTCGCTCGATACCATGCAGGCGCAGATCGCGCGCGTGCAGCTGGCGCTGGATCCGCCCGAACTGCTGATCCGGATTCCCCGCGACGTCTGCCAGTTCTACGAGTTCTGGCGCGCGGCCGAGCTGATCGACGTCGGCCGCGCCGTGGCCACCCGCGCGCTGGACGCGGCCGGCTACTGAGCGCGATCCGTCCGCGCCGCCCCGGCGCGGGCGTCGCAGCCGTTGAGATGTCCCTGCGCGAGGCTGCACGCCCGCCCTGGAGCCGCCGCCATGAACGCCATCACCCAGACCCGACCCGCCCGCGACCCGATGCGCCCGGTCGAAGCCGCGCTGCTGGGCGCGCTGTTTCTCGGAGCGGGGGCGGCGCTGTCGCGGCCGCTGCCGGCCGGGCGGTCGCTGTGGCTGCTGCTGGTTCCCGGGACCGCGCGGGCGATGGCCGGCGCGCTGCGCCTGGCGCGCCGGGAGGGCGGAGC
>JAEXTE010000367.1 GCA_023453655.1 Pseudomonadota bacterium | reverse complement strand
CGCCAATCCCGATGGCTTCGGCTTCCTGCGTCCCGACAAGGGCGTGGGCGACGACCTGTTCCTGCCGCCGGTGGAAATGCGCAAGGTCATGCACGGCGATCGCGCCATGGCCAGCGTCACCGGGATGGACCGGCGCGGTCGCCGCGAGGGCGTCATCGTCGAGGTGCTCGAGCGCCGCCTCAACCGGCTGATCGGACGCTTCACCATCGAGTCGGGCATCAGCTTCGTGGTGCCCGACGACCGCCGCATCCAGCGCAACGTGCAGGTCCCCTCCGACGCGCGCCTGGGCGCGCAACACGGGCAGCTGGTGGTCTGCGAGATCACCACGCCCGCCGATGAGCGGCGCCCGCCGATCGGCAAGGTCCTGGCGGTGCTGGGCGATGCGCTGACGCCCTCGCTGGTGGTCGAAGCCGCGATCCACGGCCACGAGCTGCCACACGAATTTCCGGCCGCGGTGCTGGCCGAGGCCGCCGCGGTGCCGCTGCAGGTGGACGCCAATGCCGCCGCCGGTCGCCGGGACCTGCGCGAGCTGCCGCTGGTCACGATCGATGGCGAGGACGCCAAGGACTTCGACGACGCGGTCTACTGCGAGCCCAACGCGCGCGGTTTCCGCCTGGTGGTGGCGATCGCGGACGTGTCGAGCTACGTGCGGCCCGGCACGCCGCTGGACGACGAGGCGCAGCTGCGCGCGACCAGCGTGTACTTCCCGGGCTTCGTCGTGCCGATGCTGCCCGAGACGCTGTCCAACGGCATCTGTTCGCTCAACCCGAACGTCGACCGGCTGTGCTTCGCCTGCGACATGCAGGTCGACCGCGACGGCGAGGTGGTGTCGTCCACCTTCCATGAAGCGGTGATGCGTTCGCATGCGCGGCTGACCTACAACCAGGTCTGGAAGGCCGTCGGCGAGGGCGATGCCGAGGCGCGCGAGCAGATCGGATCCCTCATCCCGCAGGTCGAGCGCCTGCACCAGCTCTACAAGGTGCTGGCCAAGGCGCGCGCCAGGCGCGGCGCGATCGAGTTCGAGTCGTCGGAAGTGCGCTTCGTGCTCGACAACCGCGGCGAGGTGGTGCAGGCCGGGATGCTCCAGCGCAACGACGCGCACAAGCTGATCGAGGAGTGCATGATCGCGGCCAACGTCGAGGCCGCCAGGTTCCTGCTGGAAGCGAAGATCCCGGCGCCGTACCGCATCCACGACAAGCCGCCGGAGTCCAAGTACGCCGACCTGCTCGAGTTCCTCAAGGAATTCGCATTGCGCATGCCCGCGTGGGGCCGCCTCCAGCCCAAGGACTTCGCCAACCTGCTCAAGAAGGTGCGCGACCGGCCGGACGCGACCCTGCTCGAGTCGGTGATCCTGCGCAGCCAGAGCCAGGCGGTGTATTCGCCGGACAACATCGGCCACTTCGGACTGGCGCTGCAGGCCTATGCGCATTTCACCTCGCCGATCCGGCGCTACCCCGACCTGCTGGTGCACCGCGCGATCAAGCACATCCTCAGGAGCGGCCGGCGCGAGGCCTTCCACAGCCCGAGCCAGATGGCGTCGCTGGCGCTGCAGTGTTCCGAGCGCGAGCGCCGGGCCGACGAAGCCGAGCGCGAGGTCGACGAGCGCTACCGCGCGGCGTGGATGGAGCAGCACGTCGGTGGCGAGTTCGACGGCACCATCAGCGGCGTGACCAGCTTCGGGCTGTTCGTGGAGCTCGACCAGTCCAAGGTCAACGGCCTGGTCCACGTGACCCAGCTGCCCAGCGATTTCTACCACTTCGACCCGGTGCGCAAGACCCTGACCGGCGAGCGCGCCGGGCGCGAGTTCCGCCTCGGCGACCGGGTGAGCATCATCGTGCTCAAGGCCAGCCTGGAGGAGCGCAAGATCGATTTCCGCCTCGCCGGCGAGCGCGGGCCCGGCGCGCCGCCGCGCGGCCAGCCCGCCCGGCGCAAGAAGCAGAAATACTGACGCGGCGGGCGGCCGCAGCCCGGTCGCCCGTACAATCCGCAGCCCGACACCGGTAACCAGCCCCCGCATGTCCAAGCAGAACCAGTGGATCGTCGGCATCAACGCCGTCGCCTCGGCCGTCGAGCACGATGCCGAGCACGTGCGCGAGGTGCTGGTCGAGGCGGGGGCGAAGAATCCGCGCCTGGCCGAGATCGAAACCGCCGCCCGGCGGCGCGACATCGACGTGCGCCGCGTGGCGCAGCAGGCGCTCGATGGCGTGGCCGGCGGCGTGCGCCACCAGGGCGTGGCGGCGCGCTATGCCGCGGCGAAGACCTGGGACGAACACGACCTGTCCGACCTGGTCGGGCAGGCCGGTGGGCGCGCGCTGCTGCTGGTGCTCGACGGCGTGCAGGATCCGCACAACCTCGGCGCCTGCCTGCGCAGCGCGGCCGCGGCGGGCGCGACCGCGGTGGTGATCCCCAAGGACAAGGCGGTGCAGGTCAACGCCACGGTGCGCAAGACCTCGGCCGGTGCCGCCGACAGCATCCCCGTGGTGCGCGTGACCAATCTTTCGCGCACCCTGGCCGAGCTGCAGAAGCTGGGCGTGTGGATCTACGGCCTCGCCGGCGATGCAAAGGCGTCGCTCTATGCGCTCGACCTGCGCGGCAACGTGGCCCTGGTGCTGGGCGGCGAGGCCGACGGCCTGCGCCGGCTCACGCGGGAGCACTGCGACCAGCTGGTGTCTGTGCCGATGCCCGGGCTGGAAACTTCTCCCGGCGTCGAGAGTCTCAACGTCTCGGTGGCCGCTGGCGTGACCCTGTTCGAGGCGGTCCGCCAGCGCAGCGGTTGACCCGGGGCGAGGAGGATCGAGGATGGCGGCACTGGCGTGGCAGGACTGGCTCGGATTCGCCGGTGCGGCGCTGATGCTGCTGGCCCTGTTCCTGCTGCTGTTCGCGCCGCGTGCCGACGGGCGCGCCCGCGCGCGCGCGGCGCTGGGCCTGCTGGGCGCGGCCGCGCTGCTGCCTGCGGCCCTGCGGTATTTCAACCCGCCGCTGTTCTTCCT
>JAEXTE010000333.1 GCA_023453655.1 Pseudomonadota bacterium | reverse complement strand
GCCATGACGAGCTGTACTGGAACGCGATCGGCACCGGCTGGGCGTTCGCGATCGACGCGGGCAGCGTCGACGTCCGCCTGCCGCAGCCGGTGCCCGTCGCCGGGCTCCAGGTCGACGGCTGGACCGGTAAGCAGGGCGCGCGCGGCGCCGGCTTCGCGGCATCCACGCCCTCGCCGGGCCGGGCCCGCTGGCAGCTGGCGACGCCGCTGCAGCCGGGCGAAGGCCTGACCATCCTGCTCACCTTCCCCAAGGGGGTGGTCATGGCACCCCCGCGCGCGCAGGCGCTACGCTGGCTGCTTGCGGACAACGCCGCGCTGCTGGTGGCGCTGCTCGGCCTGCTGGTGGTGTCGGGCTACTGCCTGGTGCGCTGGTACCAGGTCGGTCGCGACCCGCCGCCGGGCACCTTGATCGTGCGCTACCAGCCGCCAGACGGCATCAGTCCGGCTGGCCTGCGCTTCATCCGCCGCATGGGCTACGACTCGCGCTGCTTCTCGGCCGACGTGCTGTCGCTGGCGGTGGCGGGCGCGCTGCGGATCGAGCGCGACAAGGGCCTGCTGCGCGACCACTGGCGGCTGGAACGGGCAGGCGCCGCACCTGCCGGCGACCAGGCGGTGCTGGCGCGGACGCTGTTCGCCCGCCACCAGGCGGTGGACCTGGACAAGGACAACGCGCAGCTGCTGCAGGCCGCCACCAGTGCCCACAGCAAGGCGCTCGAGCGCCGTTTCAGCGGGAGCATGTTCCACAACAATACGGGCAGCAGCGCGATTGCGTGCCTGCTGCTGGTGCTGTTCTGCGCCGCCGCCATCGTGCTCGGGGTCAAGACCGGCGGTGGGCTGCCGTTCGCGTTCGTGCCGATGCTGGCGATGCTGGCGGTGGTGGTGGTGTTCGCGTTCCTCGTGCGCGCCCCCACGCAGGAAGGACGGCGCGTGCTGGACCACATCGAAGGCCTGCGCCGCTACCTGGGCGTGGCGGAGAAGCAGGATCTGCAGCGCCTGCAGGGGCCGGGCGAGCGTCCGGACGGCGCGGAACCCGTGCTCGACGCCGCCCGCTTCGAAGCGCTGCTGCCCTATGCGGTCGCGCTGGACGTCGAAGACGCCTGGACAAGCAAGTTCACGCTCGCGGTCGGCGCGGCGGCGGCCGCCGCCGCGACATCGGCGATGGCCTGGTACCACGGCACCGGTGGCTCGATCGGCGACGTCGGCAGCTTCACCAGGGCGGTCGGCGGCAGCCTGGCCTCGCAGATCGCGTCCTCGTCGACGCCGCCCGGCAGTTCCTCCGGCGGGGGCGGTGGCGGCTTCTCGGGGGGCGGTGGTGGCGGAGGCGGAGGCGGAGGACGCTGAGCCACGGCACTTCGCTTGCGGTCCAGGCTCGGACCGGTCCACGGCCATGCGGCAGCCCGCATTGTCCGGGCGGAGGCGCAGCGACACGCGGCCATCGGGAGTCCGCGCAGGCGCTCGACGCCGTCACCGCGCCTTCCGGCCGCGTCTTGCTGTCGCCTGCACGGGCCGGAGCAAGGATGCCGGCGGCACCGCCACGTGTGATCGGCGACAATCGGCGGCTCCCCCGCCCTGCAGCACGCCATGTATCGCTGGTTCGAATCCCGGCTCGATCCGTTTCCGCCCGACGCGCCGACGCAGCCGCCGCGCTCGCTCTACGCGTTCTGCCGCCACTACACGCGCGGCGCCGAGTCCTGGCTGTTGCTGATGGCGCTGACCACGGCCGGCATCGCCGTGGCCGAGCTGGCGCTGTACGCCTATGTCGGCTCGCTGGTCGACCGCCTCGGCAGCACCACCCCGGCCACGTTCCTCGACGCCGAGGGCGCACGCCTGCTGTGGATGGGCGCGCTGGTGCTGCTGGCGCTGCCGGCGATGGTGCTGCTGAACTCGCTGGTCCAGCACCAGACCCTGCTCGGCAACTTCCCGATGCGGATCCGCTGGAACGTGCACCGCTACCTGCTGCGCCAGTCGATGGGCTACTTCCAGGACGAGTTTGCCGGGCGCATCGCCACCAAGCTGATGCAGACCTCGCTGGCGGTGCGCGAGACGGTGGTCAAGCTGCTCGACATCGGCAACTACGTGCTGGTGTTCTTCGTCGGCACCCTGGCCGTGGCCGGCGCCGCCGACTGGCGCCTGATGCTGCCGTTCGCGGCCTGGATCGCGGCCTACGCGCTGCTGATGAAGCACTTCGTGCCGCGCATGGAGAAGATCTCGCGCGCGCAGGCCGATGCGCGCTCGGCGATGACCGGGCGCATCGTCGACAGCTACACCAACATCGCCACGGTCAAGCTGTTCTCCCACTCCCGGCGCGAGCAGGCCTACGCACGCGAGGCGATGGACGGCTTCCTGGCCACCGTCTATCCGCAGATGCGCCTGGCCACCCACGTCTACAGCCTGCTGTACGCCATGAACATGGCGCTGCTGTTTGCCACGGTGGCGCTCGGCCTGTGGCTGTGGCACCAGGGCGCGGTGGGCGCCGGCGCCATCGCGGTCACGGTGGCCCTGGTGCTGCGCATCCTCGGCATGTCGCAGTGGATCATGTGGGAACTGTCGGCGCTGTTCGAGAACATCGGCACGGTGCACGACGGCATCGGCTCGATCTCGCTGCCGCCGACGGTGGACGACGCCCCGGGCGCCCCGGCACTGCCGCGCGCGCGCGGCGACATCCGCTTCGAGGGCGTGGGCTTCCACTACGGCAAGGCCGGCGGCGTGATCGACCATCTCGACCTGCACGTGCGTCCCGGCGAGAAGATCGGCGTGGTCGGCCGCTCGGGCGCGGGCAAGTCTACCCTGGTCAACCTGCTGCTGCGCTTCCACGACTGCGAGAGCGGGCGCATCCTGATCGACGGCACCAACATCGCCACCGTGCAGCAGGACACGCTGCGCGCGCAGATCGGCGTGGTCACCCAGGACACGTCGCTGCTGCACCGCTCGGTGCGCGAGAACATCCTCTACGGCCGCCCCGATGCGAGCGAGGCCGAGATGCTCGAGGCGGCGCGCCAGGCCCGCGCCCACGAGTTCATCCTCGAGTTGACCGACAGCGAAGGCCGCCGCGGCTACGACGCGCACGTGGGCGAGCGCGGGGTCAAGCTCTCCGGCGGCCAACGCCAGCGCATCGCCATTGCGCGGGTGCTGCTCAAGAACGCGCCGATCCTGGTGCTGGACGAAGCGACCTCGGCGCTGGATTCCGAGGTCGAGGCCGTCATCCAGGAAAACCTGTACCGGCTGATGGAAGGCAAGACGGTGATCGCCATCGCCCACCGCCTGTCCACCATCGCCGCGATGGACCGGCTGGTGGTGATGGACCAGGGCGCGATCGTCGAACAGGGGGTCCATGCCCGGCTGATCGCCGGTGGCGGGCTGTACGCGCAGCTGTGGGCCCGCCAGTCGGGCGGGTTCATCGACAGCGGGGACAC
>JAEXTE010000332.1 GCA_023453655.1 Pseudomonadota bacterium | reverse complement strand
GCAGCTGGCTGCTCAGCGGCACGGTGCCGACGCTGATCGTCTACGGCATGAAGCTGCTGCACCCGAGCTACTTCTACCCGGCCGCCTGCCTCATCTGTGCGGTCACGTCGCTGGCGATCGGCAGCTCCTGGACCACCGCCGGCACCGTCGGCGTGGCCCTGGTGGGCATCGCCCAGGGCATGGACATCTCGGTGCCGCTGGCGGCCGGCGCGGTCGTGTCCGGCGCCTACTTCGGCGACAAGCTCTCGCCGCTGTCCGATACCACCATCCTTTCGCCCGCGGTGGCGGGGGCCGAGCTGTTCAGCCACATCCGCAACCTGATGTGGACCACGGTGCCGTCGCTGGCGATCGCGCTGGCGATGTTCACGGCGGTCGGCCTGCTCAACCACGGCGCCGGCGGCGAGGTGGCGGCGGCCGGACCGCTCTCGGCGGTGCTGGAGGCGCAGTTCAACCCGGCCTGGTACCTGCTGCTGCCGATGGCGCTGGTGTTCTGGCTGGCCTTCAAGCGGTTCCCGGCCTACCCCACCATCCTGATCGGCGCGCTGGTCGGCGCCGTGTTCGCCGTGGTCTTCCAGCCCGACAACGTGGTCGCGCTGGCCGGCAACGACGCGCTCTCGCGCCCGATGGCCCTGCTGGCGGGCGCGTGGACGGCCCTGTTCAACGGCTTCCAGGCCAGCACCGGCAACGCGGTCGCCGATGAACTGCTCAGCGGCGGCGGCATGTCCAACATGCTCAACACCGTGTGGCTGGTGATCTGCGCGATGTGCTTCGGCGCGGTCATGGAGCGCACCGGCCTGCTGACGCGGCTGGTGCGCGGCGTGCTCTCGCTGGCGACCTCGGCGCGCTCGCTGATCGCCTCGACCCTGCTCACCGCGTTCGGCACCAACGTGCTGACCGCCGACCAGTACATGTCGCTGGTGCTGCCGGGCAAACTGTACCAGTCCGAGTACGCGCGCCGCGGGCTGTCGCCGCTCAACCTGTCGCGCGCGCTCGAGGACGGCGGCACGATCACCTCGCCGCTGATCCCCTGGAACACCTGCGCGGCCTTCATGGCCACCACGCTCGGGGTCTCGACCCTGGACTACCTGCCGTTCGCCTTCTTCAACCTGGTGAACTTCGGCCTGGCGTTCATCGCCGCCTGGGTGGGCTTCCGCATCCTGCCGCTGGAGCCGGGGGCGAACACGGTCGCGCCCGTCGCGCCGGATCCCGCGTCCGACCCGCGGTTGGCCGGTTGATCGGGCCGCAATCGCCTAGAATCGGCGCATGAACCAGGTTCCCTACGATGGCGGGCGCCTCGCGGCGCTGGCAGACGAGATCATCGACAACGTCCGCTAACTGGCCCGGCTGGGCTGGACGCCGGCGACCAGCAGCAACTTCTCCTCGCGCCTGGACGAGCGCCATGCGGCGATCACCGTGTCCGGCCGCGACAAGGGCCGGCTGGTGCCAGGCGACATCATGGTGGTGGACTTCGACGGCAAGGCCGTGGGCAGCGACCACCGCCCGTCCGCCGAGACCCTGCTGCATACCCAGCTGTACCGCCGGTTCGAGGACGTGGGCTGCATCCTGCACACGCATTCGCACAACCAGACCGTGGCCTCGCGCCTGTTTTCCGGCGCCGGCCACATCCGGCTCGAGGGTTACGAGCTGCTCAAGGCCTTCCGCGGCAACGGGACCCACGAAACCGCGGTCGACGTGCCGGTGCTGCCCAACAGCCAGCACATGCCCACCCTCGCCGCCCAGGTCGATGCGCTGCTCGACAAGGGGCCGATGTGGGGCTACCTGATCGATGGCCATGGCCTCTATGCCTGGGGCCGGGACATGGCCGAAGCCCGACGCCACCTCGACGCCTTCGAGTTCCTGCTCGGCTGCGAACTGGAGCTGCGCAGGCTCACCGGGCCGCGCTGAGCCGGTGCAGGACCGGAACGCCTGCGTTCCACCGGCGCACCCCATCGCCGCGATGCAGCTGCTAGCCTGAACCACCCCGCCATCCCGCGACCCCGCCGCCATGAGCCGACTCCGCATCTTCTCCGACGCCCACCCGGACGCGCCCGAGTTCACCAGCCACGACGGCGACGAGATCGCCCGCGAGCTGGCGAAGATCGGCGTGCACTTCGAGCGCTGGCAGGCCAGCCAGCCGGTGTCCGCCGGCGCTCCGCCCGAAGAAGTGCTGGCCGCGTACAAGGCCGATATCGACCGGATCTCCGCCGAGCGCGGCTTCACCACGGTCGACGTCATCAGCATCAGCCCGGACAACCCGAAGAAGGACGAGCTGCGCGGCAAGTTCCTCGACGAACACTTCCACAAGGAAGACGAGGTGCGCTTCTTCGTCGACGGCTCGGGCCTGTTCACCCTGCACGTGGGCGACCGGGTCTACGAGATCGAATGCGTGAAGGACGACCTGATCGCCGTGCCCGACGGCACCACCCACTGGTTCGACATGGGTCCGGAGCCGAGTTTCGTCGCGATCCGATTCTTCCAGCAGCCCGACGGCTGGATCGGCCACTTCACCGGCACCGACATTGCGCAGCGTTTCCCGCGCTACGAACGGTCCGGCGACTGAGGACACGCGACGCACCGCATGACCACCATTCTCACCGACATCGAAGGCACCACCAGCAGCATTTCCTTCGTCAAGGACGTGCTGTTTCCCTATGCCCGGCGCGAACTGCCGCGCTTCGTGCGCGAGCACGGGCATGAGCCCGAGGTGCGGCGCTGGCTGGACCAGGTGGCGCTGGAGAACGGCGGCCTGTGCCAGGACGCGATGATCGTCGAGACCCTGCAGGGCTGGATCGACGAGGACCGCAAGCACACCGCGCTCAAGGCGCTGCAGGGCATGATCTGGGAAGCCGGCTACGCCAGCGCCGACTTCACCGCGCCAGTGTATCCGGATGCCACCGGGGCACTGCGCCGCTGGCACGCCGATGGCCACCGGCTGGCGGTGTATTCCTCCGGATCGGTGCCGGCGCAGAAGCTGCTGTTCGCGCATACCGACGCGGGCGACCTGACCGGACTGTTCTCGGCCTGGTTCGACACCACCGTCGGCGGCAAGCGCGAGGCCGGCAGCTACGCGCGCATCGCCGAGGCGCTGCAGGCACCGCCCGCGGACATCGTGTTCCTGTCGGACGTGGTGGCCGAACTCGATGCCGCACGCGAGGCCGGGCTGCGCACGGTGCTGGTCGACCGCGCGCAGGACTATCCGCAGCCGCGCGAGGGCGATGCCTGCAATGGCCACCCCCGCGTCGCCGGCTTCGACGGCGTCCGGCTGCCCGGGTGAACAGGATGCGGCGCGCCGGCCAAGGTCGGATCGCCGCTGCGGCCTGCGCCGCCCTGCTCGCCTGCGTCGCCCTCCTCGCGCCAGCGTGGGCCGACGACGGTGCGGATGCCGAGGCCGGACGGATCGCGCGACGCGACCGCGCGCTGATCGAAGCGCGGCTGATGCAGATACCGGCGCAGGTGCCGGGCACTCCCGACCTGCACGCAATCGCCGTTGCCGGGGACGGCGACGAGCATGTGTTCCGCAACGAGGCGCTGTACTTCGAGGAACTGGCCACCGTGCGCTATGGCGCGGCGGGCCGGACCCTCGCCC
>JAEXTE010000279.1 GCA_023453655.1 Pseudomonadota bacterium | reverse complement strand
TGGCGAAGTCGTGGTCGCCGAACATCACCCGCGCGGCCTTGCCGTCGTCCTCGAGCATCATCCAGCAGCCCTTGGCCTGGCAGACCTCGGTGATGCGCCCGCTGAACCGCATCGGGCGTCCGGCATGGGCCTCGAAATCGCCGAGCGCGGTCGAGACCGGCACCGCCGTTCCCGCGGGCAGCGGCTTGCCGTAGGGGGTGGCCGCCTGGCTCGCGCCGGCGGCGAGGATCAGCAGCAGGGTCGGCGGCAGCAGGCGCATGCGGTTCGTTCCCGGTGGTGGCGTGGGGCGCCACGATAGCGCGAAGGCGCCGGGCGCGGCAGCCGGGGTTAGCATGCCCTTCCCTGCCGCTGGAACCGCCCCGTGTCCGACTGGTCCGCCCTGATCCGCGACGTGCCCGACTTTCCCAAGCCCGGGATCATGTTCCGCGACATCACCCCGGTGCTGGCCGATCCAGCCGCCTTCGCCGCGGCGGTGGCGGCCATGGCCGCGCCCTGGCGCGCGACGCCACCCGATGCGGTGGCCGGCATCGAGTCGCGCGGCTTCATCCTCGGCGCGGCGCTTGCGCTGGAGCTGCGCTGCGGCTTCGTGCCGGTGCGCAAGCCGGGCAAGCTGCCCGGCCGGACGCTGTCGCAGGGCTACCGGCTCGAGTACGGCAGCGACCGGCTCGAAGTCCACGTCGACGCGGTGCCGGCCGGCGCGCGCGTGCTGGTGGTCGACGACGTGCTCGCCACCGGAGGGACCCTGCGCGCGGCCACCGAACTGCTGCGCCGCCAGGGCGCGCAGGTGATCGGCGCCGACGTGCTGGTGGAACTGGTGCCGCTGGGCGGACGCGACCGCTGGGACGATGCCGCGCCGCTGCGCGCGGCGCTGGTGATGTAGCGGCGCGATTCGCCACCGCGCCCTCTCCGGCCGTTCAATCGATGGAACGGCACGCGGCCGTAGAATGGGCGCCCGCCGCGCCTTCCGCGCGGCCCTCCCCCGGTTGCCGATGCGCGCTTCCCCTGCACCGGTCGGCCCCATGCCCGCATCCGCGCTCGCCATCGCCCTGGCGCTGTCGGCGGTGTACCTGGTGTGGGGCTCGACCTATCTCGCGATCCGTTTCGCCCTCGAAGGCGGCTGGCCGCCGCTGCTGATGGGCGGCGTGCGATTCATCGTCGCCGGCGCCTTCCTGTACACGGTGCTGCGCCTGCGCGGCACGTCCGCGCCCACGCGCCTGCAGTGGCGCAACACCGCCTTCGTCGGCCTGCTGCTGCTCGCGGTCGGCAACGGCCTGGTGTGCATCGCGGAACAGACGGTGTCCTCCGGCCTGGCCGCGGTGGCGGTGGCCTCGATGCCGCTGTGGATGGCGCTGTTCGCCGCGCTGCGCGGCGAGCGCCCGCGGCGCGTGGAATGGCTTGGTCTCGCCGTCGGCTTCGCCGGCGTGGCCTGGCTCAACGCCGGCAGCAGCCTGACCGCGACGCCGCTGGGCCTGGTCGCCCTGCTGGTGGCGGCGGTGTCCTGGGCCTACGGGTCGGTGTGGAGCCGCGGCCGCGACCTGCCCAGTCCGTTCATGGGCGCGGCCGCGCAGATGCTTTGCGGCGGCGCGGCGATGCTGGTGGTGGGCCTGGCGCTGGGCGAGCGTTTCGACGGCTGGCCCGACGCGCGCGGCCTGCTGTCGGTCGGCTACCTCGCCAGCATCGGGTCGCTGGTCGGCTTCAGCGCCTACATCTGGCTGCTGCACCACGTGCGGCCCGCGCTGGCCGGCAGCTATGCCTACGTCAACCCGGTGATCGCGGTGCTGCTCGGCGCCTGGCTGGCCGGCGAACGCTTCGGCATGCACGACATCGGCGCGATGGCGGTGGTGCTGTCGGGGGTGGTGGCGATCAGCCTGGCCAGGGCGAAACGCGCCCCGGCGCCGGTGCCGGCGGCAGAACGCGCATGAGCCCGGTCGCACTCGACCGCCGCGGCCTGTGGATCGCGGTCGGCGCCTTCGTGATCTGGGGGCTGATGCCGCTGTACTGGCACCTGCTGCGCGCGGTGCCGTCGCTGCAGATCGTCCTGCACCGCGCGATCTGGTGCGCGGTGCTGGTCGCGGCCTGGCTGACCCTGCGCGAGGGCCGCGGCTGGTTCCGGGCCGTGGTCGCGCAGCCGCGCCTGGCCGGCATGCTGGCGCTGTCGGGCACGCTGATCGCGTTCAACTGGGGCCTGTACGTGTGGGCGGTCAACGCCGGCCACGTGATCGAGGCCAGCCTGGGCTATTTCATCAACCCGCTGCTCAACGTGCTGATCGGCGTGGCGTTCCTGCACGAGCGCCTGTCGCGGCCGCAGTGGGCGGCGGTGGCGCTGGCCGGCTGCGGCGTGGCCTGGCTGACCGCGCGCTACGGCAGCTTCCCGTGGATCGCGCTGTGCCTGGCCGGCTCGTTCGCGCTGTACGGGGTGATCCGCAAGTTCGCGGCGGTGGAAGCGGTGCGCGGGCTCGGGGTCGAGAACATGTTCATGTTCGTGCCGGCGCTGGTGCTGCTGGCGTGGATCAAACTCGGCGGCGACGGCGGATTCTTCTCGCTGCGCTGGGGCGGCTGGACCGACGTGCTGCTGGTGCTGGGGGGCGCGCTGACCGCGATCCCGCTGATCTTCTTCGCCTACGCGGTGCGGCGCGTGCCGCTGAGCGTGGTCGGCCTGCTGCAGTACCTGGGCCCGACGCTGCAGCTGCTGCTGGGCGTGTTCTTCTTCGGCGAGCCCTTCGGCGCCGACCGCGCGGCCGGCTTCGCCTTCATCTGGGCGGGGCTGGCGATCTTCGCGCTCGATGGCGTGCGCGCCGCGCGCCGCAGGATCGTCGCGCAGCAGGCGTAGGCAGGCACCGGAACGGTTGCAAACGTCAGCGTCGAACAGCGCGGCCCGCATCGGCATAATGCCGCGACTCCCCACGCACGCCAGGCCATGACGCCTTCCCCCGCACTTCCGCGCGGCAGCATCGTCGCGCTCGTCACGCCCATGCACGAGGACGGCAGCGTCGACTACGACGCGCTGCGCGCCCTGGTCGACTGGCATGTCGCCGAAGGCACCGACTGCATCGGCGTGGTCGGCACCACCGGCGAATCGCCCACGGTCGATGTCGACGAGCACTGCGAAATCATCCGCGTCGCGGTCGAGCAGGCGGCCGGGCGCGTGCCGGTGATGGCCGGCTGCGGCGGCAACTCCACGCGCGAGGCGATCGCCCTGGCCGAATACGCGCGCAAGGTCGGCGCCGACAGCCAGCTGCAGGTGGTGCCCTACTACAACAAGCCCGGCCAGGAAGGCATGTACCTGCACTTCCGCGCCATCGCCGAGTCCACGGGCGACCTGCCGATCGTGCTGTACAACGTGCCCGGACGCTCGGCCGCCGACCTGCAGCACGCCACCGTGTTGCGCCTGGCGCAGGTGCCGGGCGTCGCCGGCATCAAGGAGGCCACCGGCAATCTCGAGCGCGCGCAGTGGCTGCTGCGCGAACGTCCCGCGGGTTTCCGCGTGTACTCGGGCGACGATGCCACCGCGGTGGCCCTGATGCTGTGCGGCGGCGACGGCAACGTCAGCGTGACCGCCAACCTCGCGCCCAGGCAGATGCACGACCTCTGCGTCGCGGCGATGGCCGGCGACATCGCCACCGCGATGGCGATCCAGCTGCGGCTGCTGCCGCTGCACCGCGACCTGTTCGTCGAGGCCAATCCGATCCCGGTGAAATGGGCGCTGGCGCGGCTCGGCCGATGCGGCGGCACGCTGCGGCTGCCGCTGACCGGACTGGACGCGGCCAACCAGCCCGCAGTGGAAGCAGCGCTGCGCGAGGCGGGGCTGCTGGCGTAAGCCGCGCGGGATCCTTCGCGGCTCCGGCTCAGGCAACGGAAGGCAGCGGAGCTGCGATGCGCCAAGGCTCCCTCCCCCGCTTGCGGGGGAGTTGGGGTGGGGGCAAACGGCGGCTTCGATCCTTCCGCGCCTTCGGCGCGCCCCCATCCCGGCCTTCCCCCGCACGCGGGGAAGGAGCAGAGCAGTGCGGGCCTCGTGCTCACTCCCCGCTTGCGAGTGAGGGATGAGTGGGGCCAGGCGGCGGCCTCGATCCTTCCGCGCCTTCCGCGCGCCCCCATCCCGGCCTTCCCCCGCACGCGGGGGAAGGAGCAGAGCGGGACAG
>JAEXTE010000236.1 GCA_023453655.1 Pseudomonadota bacterium | reverse complement strand
TGGCCGCCAGCGAGTTCGTCACCACCCCCACGTGCGCATCGCGCTCGCGCACCAGCGCGGCCAGTGCGGCCACGCCCTCGTCGCCGGGCACGAAGTAGGGCGAGATCAGCAGCGCCTTGCGCTGCGTCCCGCGCACCACCTCGAACAGCTCCGAGACCAGGTACTCGCCGGGCTGGTTGTCCTTCCACTTCAGCGGCGGGTCGGACAGCACGCGGATGCGGTCGGTCCAGTACGGCGTGAGCTCCTTGGCGATGTAGGCGCGCACGTTGGGCGAGAGGTCCACGCGGTCGAGGTAGCGCCGCGCCACGCGGCCGTTGGCCTCTTCCTGGATGCCGGCCAGCACCGATTCGAGCTTGCGCCGCGGCTTGCGGTTGAGCTCGGCGATCGGTACTACCGCGTCGCTGTTCCAGAAAGTGTCGAAGATCGCGCTGGCCTGCGGCACCGCCGGGCCGAACAGCAGCACGTCCAGGTCGCGGAAGTTGGTCTGGTTGTGCGCGTCGAAGTACTCGGTCCCCACGTTGCGCCCGCCCACGATCGCCACCTGGTTGTCGGCGATCCAGGCCTTGTTGTGCATGCGGTAGGTGATCGAGAACATGCGCTGCAGCATCTCGATCACGCGCCCCACGCCGTCGCGGTTGCGGAACGGGTTGTACACCCGGATCTCGATGTTCTGGTGCGAATCCAGCGCCAGCAGCGCGGCGTCCTTGCCCGAGGTGTTGATGTCGTCGAGCAGCATGCGCACGCGCACGCCGCGCTCGGCCGCCTTCCAGGCCTCGTACATCAGCAGGTGGCCGGTGAGGTCGTCGTGCCAGATGTAGTACTGCAGGTCCAGGCTGCGCCCGGCCTGGCGCGCCGACATCGCGCGCGCCGCGAAGGCGTCCAGCCCGTCGGGCAGCAGGATCGCCCCGGTCTGGCCCGGATACCGCGCCAGCAGCGGCTCCAGCTCCTGGTCCAGCGCGGTCTGCCCGGGCTTCACCGGCAGCGCGAACCCGGGCAGGCCCGTGGCCGGCGGCATCAGGCGGTCGGCCAGCAGCACGCCGCTGCCCACCAGCAGCGCCAGCGAGAACAGGCCCCACACCGCGATGCGCCTGGCCCGCGACAGCATTCGACAGGATCCCCCGTGGATGTCCGCGGCCATTGTAGGACGGCCCGCGCCGCCGCCGGGTGGCGAGCCTGAACGGACCCGCGGCGCCGGTGGCCTGTGTCCCGCATCGATTGCGTCGCCTTGACGCCCGCTGGCGCCGCCCCCAATGTCCGCGGCCCGCGACGGGGCCGCCGGCACCATCCGCCGGCGCATGGTGTAGATCCGGTCCACGCGGCCGATATCGACCACCGCGGGACACGCGCCAACCGGCGCAGATGGATATCCACAACTGGGGACAACATGGAACGAATGAAATCGCGCGGCGCGATCGCCGCCATCGTCGTGGGCGCGTGCCTGGCCGGCGGCGTGCAGGCGCAGAACAAGCCCGTGCAGCCGTGGCAGCCGCAACAGGGCGAGCAGGATCCGGCCAAGCGCGTGCCGCAGCCCACCGTCGCCGGGCAGGGCGAGGGCACCACGGCGCAGCCGCAGGCCTGGCAGGCCGCACCGGCACAGGCGCCGGCCTATGCCGCGCCCGACTACGTGACGCCGGATTACGAGCAGGGCCGCGGCGGCGCCTTCATCGGCGTGTCGGCCGGCAAGGGCTGGGTCTACGAGGGCGTGAGCCAGTCCGCGCGCCAGCTCAGCGCCGGCTATCGCTGGCAGGCCGGCCCGGTGGCCCTGCTGGGTGTGGAAGCGGCGGCCGGCAAGCTGTCCTCGACCACCCGTAACGAAGGCGGCTGGCTCTGGCAGTACGGCGCGGTGGATTTCGCCAGCATCGGCTTCACCGGCCGCTTCAACTTCGGCCGCCACAGCCCGGTCTACGGCCTGGTGCGGACCGGTTACTGGGCCGCGGACGGCGACGTCGACAACGGCAGCTTCGAATATGACGTGGACGGCGGCTACGTGGGCCTGGGCCTGGGCGCGGACATCGGCCGCCATTTCAGCCTCAGCCTCACCTTCACCAGCTACGTGTACTTCAACGAGCTGTACTGGGACGACCGCGAGGACGAGCTGGTGTACGACGCCAACCGCGCCGACACCCTGCTGTTCGGGGGCGAATTCCGCTTCTGAACCCGGCGCTCGCCGGGCCGCGACTTGCCCGGCGTAGCGCAGGCTGACGGCGAAGGGGGCAGCGGAAACTCCGGTTTCCGCTGCAACCATCTAGAATCGGGGGTTCACGAGATTCTCGGTGCCCGATCCATGAACCAACCGGCCAGCTCCCCCACCGCCACCGTCGCGCCGGCGTCCACGCCGCTGCGCTTCGTCACCGCCGCCAGCCTGTTCGACGGCCACGACGCGGCGATCAACATCATGCGCCGGCTGATCCAGTCGCAGGGCGCCGAAGTCATCCACCTGGGCCACAACCGCTCGGTGGAGGACGTGGTGCGTGCCGCGCTGCAGGAAGACGCCGACGCCATCGCCCTGTCCAGCTACCAGGGCGGCCACGTCGAGTACTTCAAGTACATGGTCGACATGCTGCGCGAGCGCGGCGCCGGCCACATCCGCGTCTTCGGCGGCGGCGGCGGCACGATCACGCCGGAGGAGATCCGCGAACTCGAGGCCTACGGCGTCGAACGCATCTACCACCCCAACGACGGCATGAAGCTGGGCCTGGTGGAGATGATCGAGGACGTGGTGGCGCGCGCGGGCAAGGCCCGCGAGGCCGCCGCGCGTGATGACAGCGCGGACGCCCCGGCGATAGAGGATGAAATCGGTATTGGCCGGGTGCTGTCGGCGCTGGAGGATGGCAATCATTCGGAGGCGGAGCTGCTGCACCTGCGCAAGCAGTGGCAGCTGGCGGCGGGCAATACGCCGGTGGTCGGCATCACCGGCACCGGTGGTGCCGGCAAGTCGTCGGTAACCGATGAGCTGCTCAATCGCTTCCTGGCCAGCTTCCCGCAGATGCGCATTGCGGTGATCTCGGTCGACCCGACCCGTCGCCGCACCGGTGGTGCGCTGCTGGGCGACCGCATCCGCATGAACTCACTGCGCTCCAAGCGCGTCTACATGCGTTCGATGGCAACCCGCCGGCAGCATGCGGCGATCAATACGGTGCTGCGTGATTGCATTGGCTTCCTGAAGTCGCTGCACTTCGATCTGGTGATCGTCGAGACCGCCGGTATCGGCCAGAGTGATTCGGAGATTGTCGATCTGGTCGACTTCCCGATGTATGTGATGACCAGCGATTTCGGCGCGCCCAGCCAGCTGGAAAAGATCGACATGCTCGATTACGCCGAACTGGTGGTATTGAACAAGTTCGACAAGCGTGGCGCCGAGGACGCCCTGCGTGATGTGCGCAAGCAATGGAAGCGCAACCGCACAGCCTTCAGCATGAAGGACGAAGACGTGCCGGTGTACCCGACGATTGCCAGCCAGTTCAATGATCCGGGCATCAGCTGGATGTTCGCCAACCTGTGCCGTTTGTTGCGTGAGAAGCGAGATCAAAACCGGGGTCAGAGTCCGGTTTTGCAGGCAAAACC
>JAEXTE010000212.1 GCA_023453655.1 Pseudomonadota bacterium | reverse complement strand
GTACTCGTCCTGCTGCTCTTCCAGCATGCGCTTCATGCCGTACTGCAGGATCACCGCCACTTCGCCGGCGAAGCTGGGGTCGTAGCTGCGGCAGTTGGGGATGGCGCCCGAGAGCAGGTGGCTGTGGGCGTCCACGTGCTGCAGGCCCTCGCCGTTGAGGGTGGTGCGGCCGGCGGTGCCGCCGAGCAGGAAGCCGCGCGCGCGCATGTCGGCCGCCTGCCAGGCGGCGTCGCCCACGCGCTGGAAGCCGAACATCGAGTAGTAGATGTAGAACGGCAGCAGCTGCAGGTTGTTGGTGGAGTAGCTGGTGGCGGCGGCCATCCACGAGGCGAAGGCGCCGGCCTCGGTGATGCCTTCCTGCAGCACCTGGCCGGTGGCGTCCTCGCGGTAGTACATCAGCTGGTCGCGGTCGACCGGCTTGTACTTCTGCCCGGCCGGGGCGTAGATGCCGATCTGGCGGAACAGGCCCTCCATGCCGAAGGTGCGCGCCTCGTCGCAGACGATCGGCACCACGCGCGGGCCCACCTGCTTGTCGCGCAGGATGATGTTGAGCGACTGCACGAAAGCCATCGTGGTGCTCATCTCGCGCTCGCCGGTGCTCTTGAGCAGGCGGTCGAAGGCTTCGAGCTTGGGCGCGGCCAGGGATTCGTCGGCCTTGCGCCGGCGCTGCGGCACGAAGCCGCCCAGCGCGCGGCGGCGCTCGAGCAGGTACTGCACCTCGTCGGACTTCTCGCCCGGGTGGTAGAACGGGATCTTGCCGTCCTTGAGCTGCTCGTCGTCGACCGGGATCTTGAAGCGGTCGCGGAACGCGCGTACCGCGTCGTCGTCGAGCTTCTTGGTGTTGTGGGTGGGGTTGAGCGCCTCGCCGGCGCTGCCGAGGCCATAGCCCTTCACCGTCTTGGCCAGGATCACGGTCGGCTGGCCGGTGGTCTTCATCGCCTTGTCGTAGGCGGCGTAGACCTTGTGCGGATCGTGGCCGCCGCGGTTGAGGCGCCAGATGTCGTCGTCGGACAGGCTGGCCACCATCGCCGCGGTCTCCGGGTACTTGCCGAAGAAGTTCTCGCGCGTGTAGGCGCCGCCGAAGGCCTTGCAGTTCTGGTACTCGCCGTCGACGGTTTCCATCATGAGCTTCTTGAGGATGCCCTGGTGGTCGTTGGCCAGCAGCGGATCCCAGTAGCTGCCCCAGATGGTCTTGATGACGTTCCAGCCGGCGCCGCGGAACTGGCTTTCCAGCTCCTGGATGATCTTGCCGTTGCCGCGCACCGGGCCGTCGAGGCGCTGCAGGTTGCAGTTGACCACGAACACCAGGTTGTCCAGGCCCTCGCGGCCGGCGATCGACAGCGCGCCCAGGCTCTCGGGCTCGTCGGTCTCGCCGTCGCCCATGAAGCACCACACCTTGCGGTCGGACTTGGGCATCAGGCCGCGCGATTCGAGGTACTTCCAGTTGCGCGCCTGGTAGATGGCGGCGATCGGGCCCAGGCCCATCGACACCGTGGGCACCTGCCAGAAATCGGGCATCAGCCAGGGGTGCGGATAGGACGAGATGCCGCGGCCGTCGACTTCCATGCGGAAGTGGTCGATCTGCGACTCGCTGATGCGGCCTTCCAGGAAGGCGCGGGCGTAGATGCCGGGCGAGCTGTGGCCCTGGCTGGCCACGATGTCGCCCGGGTGGTCGCCTTCGGGGCCGCGGAAGAAGTGGTTGAAGCCCACGTCATAAAGCGTGGCGCTGGAGGCGAAGCTGGCGATGTGGCCGCCCAGGTCGCCGGGCTTGCGGTTCGCCCGCACCACCATGGCCATGGCGTTCCAGCGGATGATCGAGCGGAGCCGCCACTCCAGGGGCTGGTCGCCCGGCATGCGGGGCTCCAGGTGGGCGGGGATCGTATTGATGTACTCGGTGGTGGGCGCGAACGGCAGGTGGGCGCCGGCACGGCGGGTCAGTTCCACCATGTCCTCGAGCAGCTGGTGGGCGCGCTCGGGCCCGCGGTGGTCGATGACCGCCTTGAGCGATTCGATCCACTCCCGGGTCTCGGTGGGGTCCGGATCGTTCTGCAGCACGTCGTTCAGCCAGTTCATGCCTTGCTCCGCCGCGGCCCCGGGCCGCGCAAAAGAGTCGTGGGAAGTTGGACCGGCGATTCTAGCAGGGGCGGACAGGCGACCCGGGCCGCACCGGCCCCCTGCCGGGCGTGGGCGAGCGTGGTTGCCTGTGCAACCATCTGGCGGCGAACGACGGCGATCTCCCGGTCCGACGAGCGTTTGAAACGTCGGCTGGTCCCGGGCGTTTAGGCCGGCCGGGGCGCACGGCCCGGCGTCGTCTTCACGCCGCCCACACATTCGCCACGCCGAGAATGCGCGGTTTTTGACGGCCGCCGATCGCTTGCCCTCCCCTGCCGGAGCGGCAATGATCGACGGCAAGGGGGTCGGGTGCCGGAAGGCGCCGGGTTCCCGGCTGCCCGCCCACGCCCGGTCCTGCGATGTCCCTGCCCGCCGCACCCTCCACGTTGTCCAACTGGCGCCTCGCGGCGCTGGGCCTGCTGGTGGCCGCGATCATCATCAGCCCGTTCATCCTGCTGCGGGCCGCGGGCAAGGACGCGGAGAACGCCTGGCTGGCGGTCTCGCACACCCAGCAGGTGGAAGTGACCGTGCAGGCGCTGGCCGCGCACATGCGCAACCTGGAGAACGGCGCGCTGTCGATGGCCGCCGGCGTGGACAACGACGCCATGCGGGCGCGCGTGAGCGAGAGCCGGGAGCAGATCCTGCCGCTGCTGCGCGAGCTGCAGGAACTCACCCGCGACAACCCCGAGCAGCAGCTGCGTATCGGCGGCCTGCAGACCCACGTGCTGCTGCGCAAGACGCAGGCCGATCGCGTGATCGACCAGGGCACCGGCGCCACCGTGGCCGACATCGACGAAATGGTGGCGCGCTACCCGATCCACGAGCTGATCACGGAGATCGTCGACGCCGAGCAGGAATTGCTCGTCGAGCGCCGCGAACGCGCCGAGCGGGTGGCCGCGCGGGCGCGCACGGCATCATGGGCGGCGATGGCCGCGCAGTTGCTGCTGCTGGGCGGCCTGCTGACCTACGTGGCCCGCCAGATCGCCCATCGCCTGACCGCCGAAAGCAGCGCGATGAAGGCCAGCGCCCGCGCCAGCGTGGTGCTCGACACGGTGCGCGAACCGATCGTGGCGATCGACCACGAGCAGCGCGTGGTGATGCACAACGCCGCCTTCGCCGAGCTGTTCGGCGTGGACGGCGACGCGCGCGGCCGGCCGCTGGCCGACATCGGCGACGGCGCCTGGCGCGACGAGCGCATGCTGCGCCGCCTGGCCGACGTGCTGGGCCGCGGCCGCGAGCTGTGGGACTTCGAGCAGGTGCAGCAGACCGCGGACGGCGTCGAACGCACCATGATGATCAATGCCCGGCGCATGCCGCTGCCCGACAGCGAGGATTCGGTGGCGCTGGTGACGGCCAGCGACATCAGCGTGCAGAAGGCCAGCGACCGCCAGATCCGCGAGCTCAACCGCCAGCTCGAGGGCAAGGTGGAGCAGATTTCCGACGTGAACCGCGAGCTGGAGGCCTTCAGCTATTCGGTCTCGCACGACCTGCGCGCGCCGCTGCGCCACATCGCCGCCTTCGGCGACAAGCTCGGCCGTCATCTGGGCGAAGACGCGGACGACAAGACCCGCCACTACATCGAAGTGATGGTGTCCTCGGCCAAGCGCATGTCGGCGCTGATCGACGATCTGCTGGTGTACTCGCGCCTGGGCCGCAGCGCGCTGCGCCTGCAGACGGTGGACATCCAGTCGCTGGTGGCGGAGACGCGGGCGATGCTCGACTCCAACAACGCCGCCGAGAATCCCGGCCATTCGATCGAATGGCGCATCGCGCCGCTGCCGGTGGTGGTGGGCGACGAGAACATGCTGCGCCAGGTGTGGCTGA
>JAEXTE010000169.1 GCA_023453655.1 Pseudomonadota bacterium | reverse complement strand
CCGGAGACCACCAGGTTGCGTCGCAGCGGCGCCGGCGCGACCGCCGCGTGGCCGGCCAGCGCGGCGATCGCAGGCAGGTGCTCGGCCTGGATCAGGGTCACGCCGCGCTTGCCGCTGCCGCCGCCGTAACGGTCGCCCACCAGCCCGGCACCGGCCACCGCTTCGACCGCGTCCACCTCGCGCATCGGCACGTCGCGCGCGGGACGCAGGCCGATCCAGTCGACCGTTCCGGCGCGCGGGAACCTGGTCATGAGGCGGTGCAGGTCGGTTCCAGGCGGCGGCATTTTCATCGCGCAATGCTAGCATCGGCCGATGCCGCCACTCACCGACGACACGGGCATCGAACGCCATCACCTGCCCTATGTCGAGCGCCTCGGCTCGCGTCCGGTGGAGGCCGTCGAACTGGTGGTAATCCACTGCACCGAACTTCCCGACCTGGCCACCGCGCGCGAGTACGGCGAGCGCTTGCTGTATTCCGACAGCGGCACCGGCAACAGCGGGCACTGGTACATCGACCGCGACGGGCGCGTCGTCGAGTACGTGCCGGCCACCCGCATCGCACACCACGTGCGCGGACGCAACGCCAGCTCGGTGGGCATCGAACTGGTCAACCGCGGACGCTGGCCGCACTGGCTCGACGCCGGCCACCAGGCGATGGAAGAAGCCTATCCCGAGCCGCAGATCGCAGCGCTGCTCGGGCTGCTCGACCGGCTGCGCACCGCCCTGCCCGCGCTGGCCTGCATCGCCGGACACGAGGACCTGGATACCGAACGGGTGCCGGCCACCGACGATCCGAGCGTGCTGGTGGCGCGCAAGCGCGATCCCGGCCCGCTGTTTCCCTGGCCGCGGGTTCTGGCGTCCTGCGGGCTGCGCCGCGTCCCCTGATGCCGCCGGCGCCGCGATGGCGGCCCGTATAATCCGGCGCATGACCTCCACCGTATCCGAACTGATCGAACTGCTGTCGCTGGAACGTCTGGAGGACGACCTGTTCCGTGGCCAGAGCCGCGACATCGGCACCAAGTACGTGTTCGGCGGCCAGGTGCTGGGCCAGGCGTTGTCCGCCGCCCAGGCGACGATGCCGGAGCCGCGCCCCGCGCATTCGTTGCACGCCTACTTCCTGCGCGCCGGCAACGTCGACGCCCCGATCGTCTACGAGGTCGACCGCACCCGCGACGGCGGCAGTTTCTCGGTGCGTCGCGTCACCGCGATCCAGCATGGCAAGGTGATCTTCTTCTGCGCGGCCTCCTTCCAGGAAACCGAGGCAGGCGCCGAACACCAGCCGCCGATGCCGCAGGTCCCCGCCCCCGAGGACATCCGCCCGCCGGAGCCGCCGCCGCCCGAGGTGCTGGCCACCCTGCCGAGCAAGGTGCGGCGCTGGCTCGACCGCTCCGGCCCGTTCGAATTCCGCCAGGTGCATCCGCGCAACGACCTGGAGCCGGCGCGGCAGCCTCCGTTCAACCACGTCTGGTTCCGGTTGTCCGAGCGCGTCGGCGACGGCGCCGAGCTGCACCGGGCGCTGTTGGCCTATGCCTCGGACTTCCACCTGCTCGGCACCGCCACCTTTCCGCACGGCATCAGCTACTACCAGCCGAACGTGCAGATGGCCTCGCTCGACCACGCGCTTTGGTTCCACCGTCCGTTCCGCGCGGACGAGTGGCTGCTGTACGCGATCGACAGCCCCAGCGCGCAGGGTGCGCGCGGACTGGCGCGCGGGCAGATCTTCTCGCGCGACGGCCGCCTGGTCGCGAGCACGGCGCAGGAAGGCATGATCCGCGTGGTGGACGCGCACGGCCGCGCTTCGTCCACGCCGGGGAACGCGCGATGACCGCGTGGCGCGCGCGCCGCGGCCACGAGGGCGCGCACTGACATGCGCCAGGTCTTCAGCAGCGCACGCATCGAGAACGTGCAGGCGGTGGCGAAGCTGCTCGCCGACGCGGGCATCGAGGTGCGGGTCGAGGATGGGCAGCGCTACCGGCGTTCGATCCGCGGCAGCTTCAGCTACCGCGACGGCGAGGGGACGGGCCCGCGTGCCGCGGTCTGGGTGGTGCGGTCGGACGACCAGCCGCGCGCCCGCCAGCTGCTGCACGAGGCGGGCCTGCTCGAGGCCACGCCCGCCAGCCCGTCGAGCTTCCTGCCATCGACCGGCCATGCCGCGCGCATGCGGGCACCCAGGCGCAGCTCCCGGCTGAGCCTGGGCCTGATCGTGGTGGCGGCGGTGGCCCTGGCGCTGTGGCTCAACCAGTTCCGCAACCCCGGCTGGGACCTGCCCGCTCCGCGCGCGGCCACCGAACCGGGCAGCGTCGCGCTCGATCCTTCGCTGCAGGCGGTCGCGACGGCCGATACGGTCCACCGCATCCCCACCCCGCCCGCCCTCGCGGCGACCCTGGCCGCGGCCGCGCTGGCGGAAACGCCCGGCGCGCCGCTGTGCCTGTCGGTCGACGGCGAGGACCCGGCCGAGGCCGCGCTGGCCGCCGCCCGCGAGGCCGGGCTGTCGCCCCATGCTGGCTCCGCCTGCCCTGCAGGCAATGACCGGCTGCGCGTGGCGGTGTCGGACTACCGCACCGACGGCTCCGGCGTGGGTACGGTCGCGCTGGAGACGGCCCGCGGGGATGCAGCGCCCACGACCCGCCGCATCGACGTCCGCCGCGAAGGCGACCACTGGCGCTTCTCCGACGCGCCCTGACGGTCACATCCGCCGTCCCGGCACGTCACGTCCACTGGCCACCCGACCACAGCGCATGTCCAACGACGCCATCGACCTGCTGATCAAGCGCGAACTGCCCGCCGCGGTGCGCGGCGACCGCGACGCCTACGGGCGCATCGTGGTCGCCAGCCAGAACGCGGTGACCGCCGTGGCCCTGGCCATCACCCGCGACGTGCCGGCCAGCGAGGACATCGCCCAGGAGGCCTTCCTGTCCGCCTGGCACCATCTCCCGCGGCTCAAGAACCCGTCGAGCTTCCTGCCCTGGCTGCGCCAGATCACCCGCAACCTGGCGCACGACCATCTGCGCGGTCGCCGCAACCGCATGCTCGACGGCGACGCGGCGGAACTGGCGATCCAGCACGCCGCCGACCCCGACGGCTGTCCGCTGCAGCAGGCGCTGGACGCCGAGCGCGACGCGGTCGCGGCCGACCTGATCTCCGAACTGCCCGAGGACAGCCGCGAAGCGCTGCTGCTTTACTACCGCGAGGGCCAGAGCTCCAAGCAGGTGGCGATGCTGCTGGGCCTGTCCGATGCGGCGGTGCGCAAGCGCCTGTCGCGCGCGCGCCAGAGCGTGCGCGAGGACCTGCTGGCGCGCTTCGGCGAGTTCGCGCGCAGCAGCGCGCCTTCGGCGGCCTTCGCGGTCGGCGTCACCGCCGCGCTGGGCATCAGCAAGCCGGCCGCGGCGGCCGGGCTGGGCATCGCCACCAAGTCGATCGCCGGCAGCCTGTTCGCGCGGTTCGCGCTGGGCATCGCCGGCGCCGCCGCGGGTGGCCTGCTCGGCGGCCTGGTCGCGGCCTGGTTCGCACGCGGCATCATCCTCGACTATGCCGCGGACGAGCACGAACGCAGCGCCCTGCTGCGCTTCTCGCGCCACTATATCGGCCTGTCGCTGGCGATGATCGTGGCGATCATCGCCACCCACGCCCTGCTGCGCGACCCGGCCTCCACGTTCATCGCCATCTCCGTGGCGCTGCTGGCGATGAACTGGCAGCTGCTGGTGATCCTGCCCCGGCTCATGAACCCGCTGCTGGCGCGCGACGCCCGCCAGGACCCGGTCGGCGCCGGCCAGCGGATGCTGGCCTACCGGCTCACCTGGGGCCGAACGGGCGTGCTGATGAGCAATATCGTGGTGATCGGCTCGCTGGTGATCGCGCACCTGCATTTGGCCTAGGCGCAAAAAAGCCCGCGTCCGAGGACGCGGGCCATGCAGTCCAGCATCGAGGCGCCTTAGCGCCGCTTCGGCTGCAGTTCCTCGCGGCTGAGGAAGCCGTCGCGGTTGTCGTCCATCCAGGCGAAGCGGCCGGCCATGCGCGGCATCTTCTCGTCGACCTCGACGCGGCTGAGCCTGCCGTCGCCGTTGAGATCGGCGGCGGCGAAACGCTCGTCGAAGCGCTTGCGCATCTGCGCCTCGCGCTGCGGACGCTGGCGCTCGTGCCAGTCGCGGATCTCCGCGCGCACCAGGTAGCCGTCGCCGTTGGCGTCGATGGCGTCGAAGTTCCGGACCAGCGGGCTGGTGCGGGCGGGGCGGCCTTCGCGGGCCGGCGCTGTGCCGGCTTCGAGTTCGGCGCGGCTCAGGCGGCCGTCGCCGTCCTTGTCGAGCCTGGCCGGGTCATGGACACCATGGCCACCGCGATGCTGCCAGCCACCCTTGCCGCCGTGCCGGGCGTGGCGGGCATGGCGCTGCGGGCGCTCGCTGGCGTCCAGGCGGCCGTCGCCATTGCGGTCGAGCTGGTCGAAACGCTCGGCCAGGCGCGGGAACTTCGCCGCTTCGGTGCGATCGACGACACCGTCGCCATTGGCGTCGAGCGTCGCGCGGGTGCCGCGCTGCGGCTGGGTGGGCTCGGCGGCGGTGGCGCCCGCGGCGATCACGGCCAGCGCCAGCGCGGTGAACAGGATGCGGTGCTTCATGTTGCGTGTCCTCGGTGATGCGGCTGCAGCGCCGCCGTGCATCCGTCAACGCGTCGCCTGCGCCTGCCGTTGACCCGGAGCCAGCCCGGTTCAGCGGGCAGATACATGGCCGCTCGCACCCGCTGCGACCGCGGCGCAGTATCCTCCCCGCGCAATGGGCGAGAACGACAACCTCCGGCTGTTCCACACCGGTGAGCATCCCTGCGGCTACTGGCCCGGCCGGGTGGCGCGCGACCTGGTGTTCGATCCCGACGACGACCGCCTGGCCACGTTCTATCCGCAGGCCCTGCAGTGGGGCTTCCGCCGCTCCGGGGACATCGTCTACCGGCCGCATTGCGTGGGCTGCCGAGCCTGCGTCGCGGTGCGCATCCCGGTGGACGAGTTCCGGCCCGATCGCAGCCAGCGCCGCTGCCTGGCGCGCAACGCCTCGATCGAAGCGCGCGTGCTGCCGGCGCAGCGCAACGACGAGCGGCTCGCGCTGTACCGGCGCTACCTCTCCGCGCGCCACCCCGGTGGCGGCATGGACGGCCACGGCGCGCACGAGTTCGACCAGTTCCTGGTCGGCAGCTGGGCCACGACGCGCTTCCTCGAACTGCGCGAGGACGGACGCCTGCTGGCCGTGGCGGTGACCGACCTCGACGCGCAGGCGATGTCGGCGGTCTACACCTTCTATGATCCCGACCAGGCCGCGCGCGGCCTGGGCACGCTGGCGATCCTCAAGCAGATCGAGTGGGCGCTGCGCGAGCGCCGCCGCCACCTCTACCTCGGCTACTGGATCGCGGGACACGGCAAGATGGACTACAAGCGCAGGTTCCTTCCGCTGGAAGGCTTCGACGGACGCCAGTGGCGCCCCTTCGACACGATCGGTGCGGCATGACGTCGCGCCGGCCGATCGCCCTGGCGGCACTCGCGGCCCTGTCCGCACTCGTGGTGGCCGCTTGCGCGCGCGCCGATCTCCAGACCCCCGCGCCGCAACCCGGTAACCAGATGGCCGACTCCGTCCCGCTCCGCGTCGCCAGCTACAACGGCTCGCTCTACGACGAGGACGCCGGCGGGCTCGTCCAGCGCCTGGAGCTGGGCAACGCGCACGCGCGCCGCATCGCCGCGGTGCTGCAGAAGGTGCGACCGGACATCGTGCTGCTCAACGAGTTCGACTACGACCCGGAGGGACGCGCCGCCGACCTGTTCCAGCGCCGCTACCTCGAACAGGCGCAGGCCGAAGGCGGCGACGCGCTGCACTATCCCTACCGCTACCTCGCGCCGGTCAACACCGGCGTGCCCAGTGGACTGGACCTGGACGGCAACGGCAGCGTCGGCGGCGCCGGCCGCGAGCGCGGCAACGACGCCTGGGGCTACGGCCTGCACCCGGGCCAGTACGGAATGCTGGTGCTGTCGAAGCATCCGATCGACGCCGCGCGCGTCCGCAGCTTCCAGCTGCTGCGCTGGAGCACGATGCCCGGCGCGCGCCGCCCCATGGATCCGGCCACCGGGGCGCCGTTCCATCCCGACGCGGTGTGGGAACAGCTGCGCCTGTCCTCGAAGTCGCACTGGGACGTGCCGGTGGCCACGCCGCTGGGCGAGGTGCACCTGCTGGCCGCGCATCCCACGCCGCCCGCCTTCGACGGGCCGGAGAAGCGCAACGTCGCGCGCAACCACGACGAGATCCGGCTCTGGCGCGAATACCTCACTCCGGCACCCGGGCAGGAGGCGTGGCTGTGCGACGACGCGGGCCGCTGCGGCGGCCTCGAGCAGGATGCGCGCTTCGTGATCCTGGGCGACCTCAACAGCGACCCGGTCGACGGCAATGGCGACCCGGCGGCGATCCGCTCGCTGATCGGGCATCCGCGCGTACTGCGCCACGAGCCGCCATCCAGCGAAGGCGCGCTGCTGGCCGCGGCCAGCGAACCGGGCAACGAGGGACACCGCGGCGTGCATGCGCACGACACCGGCCGTTTCGGGCCGCGCGTGGGCAACCTGCGCCTGGACTACGCCCTGCCCTCGGCGGGCTTCCGCCTGGCCGGTTCCGGCGTGTTCTGGCCGCCGCCGGACCATCCGGACGCGGCGATCGCCGCGGCCAGCGACCACCACTTGGTCTGGGTGGACCTGCTGGACTGAGGGCTGGCCCGGGTCAGGCCTGTGCCGGATCGTTGCTGGCCTGCCCCGTCGCTGCCGCCACGGGCCCAGGCGCAGGCGTCGCCGGCGCGTGCGGCCGGAAGCCGAAGCTGCCGGGCTGCTGGCTGGAGACGATCATCCGCACCATGCCGGTGGGCACCAGCAGGTCGAGGGCGACCTCCTGGCCTTCGGTGGTGACGGCCGACATCGTCATCTCGACGAAGGCGCCGGCGGTGTCGATCTCGCGACAGACCACGTGCGGACCGCCGTGGCTGTCCTGCAGGTAGGGCTTGATGGTGTCGCCCAGCGCTTCGAGCGCCTGCGGGTAGAAGAATACGGCGTAGCCGCTGCTGCCTTTCATGCCTGCTCCATCGG